>JAHIVC010000072.1 GCA_018816945.1 Bacteroidota bacterium
TTACACCTTAATCTTTAAATTGGAACAAGCTGATCATAGCTGATATTCACAAGACTTTCTTTGTTTCCCTGCCCGACCGCAGGCGGGGTTTCTTTGGTCACAAAGAAATGAAAGGGAAACTGTGATCTAAATTTACAAGCATGGTTAAATAATTAAAATAGGTCATTTAAACAAATTATCACAAACGCCTATTTGTTACCAGAATTATGAAGTATGACACTTAGGCGGAGGGTATAATACCCTACTGCTCGGCGCCGGAACTTGCGTCCAGGGCTTGCCCCGGGGTTAATACCCGTGATTCTTTAGTAGCATTAATCAATATAAAAGGAATGCTAAGTTTAAGCCCGCCATCTATCATTGATTGGTTGTTTAGTCGCATTTCAATACGGTCGAATACCTGTTCCAATTTATCTTTAGGTACAATTTTAATCCAGGAATCCATGAATGCCAATCGATTAAAATAATGGTTCAGCATAGCAGTGCCATCGGTAAATTTATAATTGAACCGATCCTGTATTAAATCCTTGATGATAAATCCGTGCTTTTGTAGCAGGGAAATAATTTCATCGAGTGGGCGGCGCTTTTGATAAATATGTTGATGCATCAATTCAATTTCTTTATTCAGTTTTAATTCAGCTAAAACCATTTCAAATTGTTCGTAAAACTCAATCATGCTTTTATCCAAATTCATCGTTAGTACGAATTGTCCGTTAGGTTTAATGATACGCGAACATTCAGAAATAACCTTATCAATGTCGCTAACATTGTTGATCCCGTTGTTACTGACAATTAAATCGATCGAATTATTATCAAGTGGAATTGATTCTGCAACACCTTCGATTATTTTGATATTTTGGATTCCGTAAAAATCAATCTTTCTCTTTACATGAGCAATGGCTTCTTTCCAGGGATCAATTCCGTAAACGGTGGAACTTTCTCCAAGTCGCATAGCAAGTTCAGTCAACGGAAATCCGGTTCCAAATCCAATATCGATTGCCGAAATATTTGGCTTATAATCAATGAAATCGAGCAGTTTTAATCCAAATGGTGCCGACCAAATTGACAATTCATCCGCGACATTGACGTATTCGATTAAATTAAAATCATTGTCTAGATACTTTTTCATATTTTGGATGATTAGATTTTTGTCCTCTAACAGATGATCCTTTTGGCCATTGAAGGGTCTTTGAGATCAAATTTAATGATGGAAAGTTCCGGACCATCATGTGCTGCATTAAATGAAACCGTATTCCCTATTTGCTGTTTCCAGAAACCTGTTATTCTGGTCGATTCATGAATATGTCCATGAAGGGTGATAAAGGGTTGTCTTTCTTCAATAAATCGTTTTATGGCAATACTTCCAACATGAACATCCATTGGAACATAATCAACCATTATCCCGTCGAGCGAAGCCCGGTCGAGATAGGTCTTATAAGGAGGTGAGTGGAAGAGGAATATCGCTTTGGAAATATCTTCATTTTCTGTCAAAATTTCTAAATCTTTCTGTATGGTTGCATATTCGATATCTTCTGTTGGAGCAAATGTCCTAAATCCTTCAGTAGGATGGACACAGCCGGGATCGACATACCTGGATACATCATATTTTTCCCAATCTTTCATCTGGAAAGGGGTTGGTGGTACGAACGAATACCCAAAAATGCTGTAATCCCCAAATGATATTTTTTGTTGATTTGAATAATGAAACAATCCATTGTTGCTTTCTATCAGAAACTTCTGCTCTTCGCTACGTGCATCGTCATTTCCAAGAATTAAGTAAATCTTGGGGTAACGATCCTTTAAATCCTTTTTGAGTTGATAAAGGCTCGGGAAAAGAAAATCGGTGGTAAAATCATCATAATTTCCCATTTTCTTAAGACGATGTGGCAGTATATCTCCTCCAAAAAAAACAGCTTCCGGTTTTTCTTCTTTAATTTGAAGAAATAACTTTTCATATCTATCAATGTGACCATGAAGATCCGTAACAAAGAAACATTTACTCATCTAAATTTTTTTAATAAGTTTTGCTCCATCTGTAATGGCTCCAATCATGGTAGCGAAGCTGTTTTTATTTTTAATATCCTCGTCGGTAACAATATGTAAATCAATCAATCCATCAGTTTTATAACCTGTTTTTAGGAAATTCATTTCTGAGAGACAAAGACTCCATCCTTCGAACCATGCTTTGAGTTCAAGTTCTTGGGTAGGGTTACCGTCAAAGTGAACAAGAAGGTCAATATCGCTTGCAGGACCTGCATTTGCATTTTTAGTACTCCCTATAATATAGAAAGCTTTAACACCTAGTTTTTTCATGTCTAGCTTCTGTGCAATGATGTTTGCAAAGTCGTATCTCCATTTCCAATGAACATTCGCTTGTGAATGCATCAAGGAAGATGAATTATCATCTATTAGCTCTTTTTGTAGTTTTTCAGCATCTAAAATATCAAGGGTCCTTTTCAACCTTTTGTTGAATATATAATTTCCAACCTGAAAGGCTATCGTGTTTAATAATTTTTGTTCCTCTGGTAAAAACTGGTTATCTTTTACCATCTGTTTAAATTTAGTATAATAAACTTCGATCCTTCCTGAAATCTCTTCGTCTATTATGATATCAGAGAACTGAACCCACTCTGTTTCTTTCCATCCCGACTCTTTATAAATTTTGTCTTCAAATATTATTTTAACCCTTGTGATCATTGGATATTGCCACCCACCCCAGATATGTTTTACTATTTCCATGAGAAACTCATCCAGCCGTAAATTTTCACTTATTATTTCCTGAACTTTATACAGGCATTTCATCTCTTTCTCCCTCTCTCTCAGGTTGTTAAATTTTTCCTGGTCGAGGTATTCATTTCTGATCATATGTATTTTTATTTAAAGAAAACTAAAGATGCTCATTTTTTTGATTTATACAGGCAAATATAGCAATTTGCTGAAGTTGTTTTGAGGATGTTAATTATGATAATAGAAAAGTCAGGTATATTATTAGGTATAAATTATATATCGTAACTTTTATATCTAATTTTTTTTGAACGGTTTTCAATATTCTTTTGATGCAGGGCATCAATTTTATCAAGCAAAAATTTGAAAACTTTGTTTAATTTTTCATCCAGTGCTTGTATTTCTGATCTTAAATCATGCCTTTCAACTAATATTGCTCTATATCTGGCGAATGCCCTCACATAATTTCAACATTTATTGATATAGCTTTTCTTGATCTCAGAACAGATGATAGCATAGCGACACCTTGTTCTGTGAATACCATAGAATTAACCGATGAAAGTTTCAGGTTTCTTAACCGGTCACAATTTGTGACCAGTTGTTCTTTTTCCTCTTTTGTGAGTTCAAACATAAAATCTTCAGGGAAATGTTCGGGATTTCTTTTTATTTGTTGTGCTAAAAGCCTTATACGGAAGAAAAAAAAATACAGTAATGTTATCTTTGATACCTAAGAATTTATTTCTTCTTTGCTTCCTCCACAATCTGTTTCACATCCGCCAGCATTTTTACGGCATCGTAAACAATCCCATCTTTAATGGTCCACTTTACACCGCCTTTAGTTTTAACGATTCCATCTTCAACAACTTTAATGCCGGTAGGATAGAGGTATTTTAAGTTTTCCAGCGGGTTGCCTTCAACCAAAATCAAATCGGCTAAAAATCCTTCTTTAATTCGTCCGATTTGGTCCTCAAATCCTAATATTTTTGCATTATTGCCAGTTGCATTCATCATTACATCAATGGGATGAAAACCAGCCTCGTGCATCAGTTCCAACTCGCGGATATAAGTAAATCCATACATCATGTAAATAAATCCGGCATCTTCGCCTGCACCAACCAAACCACCCATATCCGCATAATCTTTTACGGCTTTCATCCAGATTTTATAATTTTCTTTCCAGTTTTTTTCGTCGGTAGTGGTCCAATTCCAATGGTAGGAACCATGATTTTTAGGTGAAGGTGAAAAATAATTTGCCAATGTTGGATGCAAATATTCATTGAACCATGGCTGGTTTTGGGCCCTTTGTAAATCACGGTTAGCTTCATAAATCGCGAAAGTTGGAATCCATGCCACATGATGATCGACCATTCCTTTTAGTGTTTTTTCGAGACGAACAGGGTCGGCTTCTTTCCATAAACTTCCGGCCCATCTGAAACGATCGTTTTCATTATTATAATTATACCAGGATGGGAAATTCTGAGAGCCTATAAGCGCCGCATCAGGGATGCCGTACCAATGCTCGATGGTTGCAGTACCAAATTGAATATCATCGCGCGCATCGGTTTCTTCAACCCCCACATGGTGTGCCACTTTTAAACCCAATGCATGACTTTCGGCCAAAACAGCTTCCATCACATCCTTGTCCATACCGAATATTTTTATCCCATCAGCACCCAATTTTTTAAATTCACGAACCTGAGCAACAGCACCCTTTACATCTTTATTGCGAACGACCATGTAAATTAAAATTCGCGGAGCAATAAGATTACCCATTTGGCTTTTTTGTCGGTCGGCTAAGGTTAATGCAACATCGCTACCAACATCACGCACAGTAGTGATACCGCATGCCAACCATAGTTTGTATAGATATTCAAGTGTACAATTCGGCCTTTCATGGATGTGCACATGATTGTTGATCAAACCGGGCAATAAATACATTCCCGTACCGTCGATTATGTGTTTTTCATTGGCATAGGCATCTTCCCCAGTTCTGGTATTAGTTATGGATGTAATTTTGTTTTTTTCAACAATCACATCATTTGGACCTTTCATTGGTGTTCCTTTTCCATCAATCAACATCACATTTTTAATCAAAAAGCGGTCATATTTCCCGGAATTTTCAATTCCGACATGCTGAGATTTTAAAAAGTTGAATGGATAAATCAGGAAGGTGAGTAGTAATAAATAGGGAAGAGCGTTTTTCATAAGGGTTATAATTATGGATTTTTAAATTAAGTTCTTAACAAATATAAAAGATTTTATATATGACTAATTGCTGACATCATAATATTTGTAAATTAGTATGCGATAACCATCTAAAAA
>JAHIVC010000073.1 GCA_018816945.1 Bacteroidota bacterium
CAGATTATTTTCATGAATCATTTATGCAAATTATTAGCCTTTATTAGCTTATTTAATAACCATCTCATTTTTGAAAACTAGATTTATTAAATTTTTTAAACCCTTGATTGTTCAACCTACAAACTGATTTTGAACGAATTATTATCATAAAACACAATTTATAATATTAATACTTAAGGCTATGAAAAGAAAGTCATTACAATTCGTTATTAGAACTTGTATCCTGCTAATAACCATTTTAAACACTAACCTAAAAGCTTATAATCAAGTAGGGCAAACCGAAGGATTTGCTAAATTTCAAGTTGATTTCATCAGTGCAATTCATGATGATTCTTTTAGGGGCTTCACTCTAACGGAGAAAGATATTGCAGGATCCCCCTATCTTTCAAATGAATTTATATTTGGCTTAGTTATGACTAATGATAATGTAACTTATGCAGGGATTCCATTGCGCTATAATATATTTAATGATGAGATGGAATTTAAAATCTCAAATGACACCATACTTTCAATCACCAATCCGGAAATTATTAAAGAAATAAAATTTGGCGATGAGTCTTTTATATACCATAAAGTTAATAATAAAAAAGGTGGTTATTATAGTCTACGATGTACTGGTAAAGTTCAATTACTTGCAAAATATAAAATTATTTTCAATCCAGCTAAAGAACCTGAGCCGTACAAGGAAGCTACTCCTCCAACCTTTAGTAAGAAAAGCACAACTTACTGCATTAAACTAGAGGATGCCGATCCGGTATTAATCAATAATAATAAAGATATTGAAAATGCTTTTGGAAAAGAAAGTGATGAAATACTGGGGATTATCAAGAAAAATAAATTAAATGTTAAAAAAGAAAAGGATTTGATTCAGTTGGTTCAAATGATAAATCAGAAGTAAGGATCAAATTTTTCCAGATACTAAGTAAGTTTACTCTTTACAATTGAAGCAATTTGTTTGCTTTCAGCCTTACCGGCTAATTTTTTAGAGGCAAGCGCCATTACTTTTCCCATATCTTTCATTGAAGATGCGCCGGTTTCCTGAATAATTTTCTCAATAATCCTACCTACTTCTTCCTCACTAATTTGCTCAGGCAGATATTTTTGGATCACCTCAACCTGAAACAGCTCGACATCTGCCAATTCTTGCCTTTCCTGATTAAGATATATTTCAGCCGATTCTTTTCGTTGCTTCACCAATCGTTGCAATAACGAAATTTCGGCATCTTTGGATATTTCACCATCCTTTGAATCCTTCCCTGTCTTAACCAATAATAATGAAGCCTTAACTGCTCTCAATGCTTCCAAAGCTTTTGGATCCTTAGCTAACATCGCTTTTTTAATGTCTGCATTTACTTGTTCTTCCAGGCTCATTGTTCAATTATTTAAAATTCCTAATCAACATTATCGTGTAAAAATGAATTATTCTGTTTTAAACTTATTGAATCATTCTCATCCGGTTCTGATAAAGAAAACTTTGAAACTAAAGATTCTGAAGATGGACTGGGTTCAATTAGCTCAACATTCCTTCTCATGTAAGCCGGCTCTCTCTCGAGTTTTTCCAAATCTTCACGTGATTTAAGCCTGATGCTCAAATCTTTTAGCTTCCTTACCCTGTCATTTGTACGACGTTCAACTTCCTCAATATCCATTTGATCAGATGATTTTTCGGTATCGAAGCTTAATTTGGGTTTAGATAGTTCTGCTTCCTGATTATCAACCCTACTAACCAAAGTAGGTTCAGTTATCTGAATCTTGTCAATTGGGTTTTCTGATTTCTTTGTAAAATCAATTGGAGGAGGATTTAGGCGAAACGTTATGGTACGCTCTAGTTTTTCCTCTATAGGCTTCATTTTTAATACATTTTCCTGAGTTGACTCTTGCCTATTCCTCATATCATTCGTAGATATAAGTTGGATTTCATCCATTGGATTCTCGGGCTTATCTTCCTTTTTCTTTTCAACCGTTAAAGGATCACGGTTTAAGGGAATAATTATTTTTTTTGCCCGTTCGATATCAGCTTTTGTTCTGGAATCAAATCCTGTTGCGACAATCGTAACACTAATTTTATTTCCAAGAGATTCATCAGTACCATTACCCCAAATAATTTCTGCATTTCTGCCTGCTTCTGTTTGAATATACTCGGTAATTTCCGTAACCTCATCCATTGATATTTCCTCAATGCCTGAGGAGATGTAGAGAAGTATATCACTTGCACCCGCAATATCACTATCATTCAATAATGGAGAGGCAAGAGCAGCTTTCACCGCAACAATAGCCCTGCTTTCGCCTTCAGCGGATGCAGATCCCATCAGTGCTTTTCCACTGTTTTTCATTACTGTTTTAACATCCTCGAAATCAACATTTATATAACCAGTTACAGTAATGATTTCAGCAATTCCCTTTGCAGCTGTTGTTAAAATGTTGTCGGCTTGCGAAAAGGCCTGAGATAATTTCAGGTCACCATGTAACTCACGCAATTTATCGTTGCATACAACAAGTAAAGTATCTACATTTTCGCGCAGATCTTTTATCCCCTGTTCTGCCTGCAGTTTTCTTTTTCTTCCTTCAAAAGAAAATGGAATTGTAACAATCCCTACTGTTAAAATACCCAATTCTTTAGCTACTGCTGCAATAACCGGAGCAGCTCCCGTACCGGTACCGCCACCCATTCCGGCAGTGATAAATAACATTTTGGTATTTTTTTCCAAAAGCGTTTTTATCTCTTCTATTTTTCCTATCGCTGCCTCCTTGCCCACAGATGGGATGGACCCTGCTCCTAATCCATTGTTTCCGATCTGGATTTTTGTTGGGACAGAACTTGTCTCCATTGCCTGAGCATCAGTATTACAGATGATAAAATCTACCCCTTTAATACCTTGATTAAACATGTGAGTTACGGCATTGCTCCCACCACCTCCTACACCAATTACTTTTATTAAAGAAGACTGGTTCTTTGGATGATCAAATTTTATCATTGCGCTATATTTGGTTTCTTAAATTTATGTTTTAATATCCTCTAAAAAAATTGCTAATTTTAATTTTTTCAACAATTATTTTGTTAATTATTATTCTATTCCATCTCGTTCAAACCAATCCTGAATACTCTTTAAAAAGTTAGTAGGCTTGACTTCTTTTTTTGCTTTTTTAGGCGACCACATCAATTTTCTTTTTTCGCCTTTTTCAAACATTTCCCTATCCTTATCTCTCTTATAACGATCAATCCCTACAATCACGAGACCTATACCAGTCGAGTACATCGGGCTTGCCATCTCATCATCTACGTCGTTTGCCAGGTGCTCATTTGGATAGCCAATTCGTGTATCCATGCCGGTAACAAATTCGGTAAGCTGAGAAATATGGCTCAATAATGCACCACCACCGGTGAGAACTATTCCTGCTATAAGTTTCTTTTCATAGCCTGAATTTCTGATTTCGTAATAAATATGCTCCACAATTTCTTCCATACGGGCCTGAATGATGCTGGCTAAATTTTTCAATGAGATTTCTTTTGCCGGACGTCCGCGAAGACCAGGAATTGCTACAATTTCTTCTTCTTTATTCTCACTTGCCAAAGCTGAGCCAAATTTCACTTTTAATTCTTCAGCATGTTTTTTGATAATCGTACATCCCTCTTTAATATCTTCGGTAATAATATCGCCTCCAAAAGGAATCACCGCAGTATGACGAATAATCCCATCCTGGAAGATAGCAATGTCTGTTGTTCCGCCACCAATGTCGACCAAAACTACCCCGGCTTCTTTTTCGTCATCGCCCAGCACTGCTTCAGCAGAGGCAATTGGCTCCAAAATCAGATCAACGACTTCAAGACCAGCTTTTTTAACACACTTGTAAATATTTTTGGCGGCAGCGGTTTGGCCGATGATGATATGAAAGTTGGCCTCCAGCGTATTTCCCAACATCCCAATTGGCTCTTTTACCCCTTGCTCATTATCGATAACGTATTCCTGAGCGATCACATCAATGATTTCTTCGCCGGGGCTCATGTTTAAATTATACATGGAGTTGTTCAGGAAATCTAAATCTTTCTGGCTTATTTCCTCATCACTGTTTTCACGTATAATATTGCCCCGATGTTGCAAACTTTTAATATGTTGTCCTGCAATACCCACATTTACATATTTAATTTCCACACCTGAAGTTTGAGTGGCTTGCTCAACTGCAGTCATAATGGATTGTACCGTATGCTCAATATTAGATACGACACCACGTTTGACCCCTATGGATTCTGTTCTCCCGAATCCAAGTAACTCAATTTTACCTTTGTCGTTTTTACGTCCAACAATGGCAGCAATTTTTGTAGTTCCAATATCTAATCCAACAATGATTTCTGATGTTTCCATATCATTAAATTTTTGTACAAACAACCTGATTTTTAAACTTTATATTTATCATTTCATAAGCATCCCAGCCATTTATAGGCATTCCCTGCTCGTAGAATATCTGAAGCTTATTCAACTTTTCCTCAACATGTTCAGCCTTACCTAACAATATATATTGCTTTCCAAGTTTTGGGATAAGTTCTATTTCTCTATCTTTATTTACATAGATTTGCTCAATTAAGGCACTCAAAAAGGTATCTTTTCGGATAAACTTTACCAATTCAATAATTGGTGCTATTTCTGAGTTTTCAGCTTGATTATTCAGATTTAATCCCTTTTCATTATTTATATCTATACTTTTTAAAAACCCGCTAACAATTACCAATCGCGGAACATACTGTGGACTTAACGGCATGTAACTTCCATAATTATCCACATAAAAACTTCCTCTGGGCATTTCAAGTCTGAAAATTGGCTGCCTTTGCACAATATCGATAATCAATTCACCTTGAATATTTGAATAAACATTGGCACTCCTGATATAAGGATTTTGTGAAAACAGATTTTCAAGTTTCTCAGTACTAATTACGTTGATAGCTACAGAATAAATATCGCCATACGTTGTTTTAACTATTTCCTCAATTTCACTCTTTTCAATAAAAATATCCTGTTCGGGATAATTTATGCTAATTCGCATGCCAATGCATTTCACCTCTTCCTGCTTTAATGAAACGACATAGATCAACACTACCACTCCACAAGCAGCAATGATCCCGGCTAATATTTTAAGTATCCGTTTCATAATAATCTTTCCTTTATCGGTTGAACCAATTTATCAATATCACCTGCGCCAACTGTCAGCAATACTTTGGGTTTAGAATCTGAAATAAAATTTAGTACCTGCTCGTTTGTAAACAAATATTTGTTTTTCAAATTCACTTTATCTAATAAAAAAGTAGCGTTTATTTCTTCTATAGGCTTTTCACGTGCCGGATAAATTTCAAGCAAGATGAGTTCATCAAGTTGCTCCAGACTTCTGGCAAATTCATCGGCAAAATCGCGTGTACGGGAAAACAAATGCGGTTGAAATATGCCCGTAATTTTTTCCCCCGGGTAAAACTCTCTTACAGCCTGAATACATGCTCTCAATTCTTCCGGATGATGTGCATAATCATCAATATAAACACAATCCGGTCTATTTATTAGAATATCAAAACGACGTTCTACGCCCATATATGTTTTGAGTGCTTCCTTGATAAACTGATTTTTGATCCCATATAATTTGGCGACAGATACAGCTGCAATCACATTTTCAAGATTATGCCTGCCCGGAATCATAAATTGAAGATCATTCAGAACACCCTCAGTTGTGTGAATTTTAAATTCATAGGCAGCATTTACTATCGCGATATCGTATCCATAAAAATCAGCATTATTATCCAAGTTGTAGGTGAAACACTTTTTAGATCCTAACTCTGATTTTAATCGGTGATTGACAACCAAATGTGAATTTGGCTTGCCTTGCCCAGCAAATAATTTAAAATATTCAACCAACTGCATTTTATTATAATAAATATCCAGATGATCCGCATCCATAGAACTGATCAGGCTTATATTCGGGCTTAAACTTAAAAATGAACGATCGTATTCATCGGCCTCTGCAATGACAACTTCTGCATCAGCCGATCCAACAAAATTCGTGTTATAATTCTTTGTAATTCCGCCAACAAAAGCCGAAACTTTTATACCGGCCGTTATAAAAATATGCGCAACCAAAGATGTAATGGTTGTTTTACCATGTGTTCCCGCAATGGCAATGGTAAATTTATTTTTGCTAAGCTCACCAAGCAATGCTGATCGTTTAAGAACGGGAGTTTTGAGCGTTTTGAAATAATTAAATTGTTTATGATCGCTTGGTATCGCCGGAGTATATACAACCAAGTCTATTAATTCAGGGATTTCTGCTACTGCATCGATATAAGTTATATGAATGCCTTCCTCTTCAAGAAGCCTGGTGAGTTTGGTTTCTGTTTTATCATAACCACTTACCTTGACGCCTTTTTGCATAAAGTAACGAGCCAGGGCACTCATTCCAATGCCCCCGATGCCTATGAAATATATATGTTTCAGCTCGTTCAAATTCATGATTAATTTTTTTTACCCAACAGTTTCATAATTTCGTCAACAATAATTTCACTTGCATTTGGTATTGCAAGTTTTCCAATATTAGCTTTGAGCTTAAGTTGAAGCTCTTTGTTACCTGATAAATCTTTTAAAATTGGGCCTAACTTTTCTCCAATATTTGATTCTTTGATCATTAATGCAGCTTCAAGCTCAACCAATGCCACCGCATTTTTAGTTTGATGATCTTCTGCCGCTGATGGAAGAGGAATGAATATTACGGGGTTTTTCACCAAACACAATTCTGAGATGGCAATTGCACCAGCCCGTGAAATCACGATATCAGCAGCTGCATAGGCCAAATCCATTTTTTCGATAAACTTAAATATTTTGATCCTGTCAGATGCATTCTGTAGAGCCTTATTATAAAATGTCGTTCCTGTTTGCCAAATCAATTGCAAATCATTTTTAATAAATTCAGGCAATAAATTCTCAATGCTTTTATTGATCGCAATTGCACCCTGACTTCCACCAACCACAAAAACTACCTGTCGTGAATCCAGTTTAAAAAACTCCCTTGCCTGTTTTCGTTTTCCTGAAACATCAATCAACTCTTCTCTTACCGGGTTTCCTGTTTTGACAATTTTTTCTTTTGGAAAAAAATGATCCATATGATCATAGGCCACACAAATTGAATTTACTTCTTTAGCCAGAAGCCTGTTTGTGATTCCCGGATATGAATTCTGCTCCTGAATCAGTGTTGGAATTTTTTGTCGTATTGCCATACGTAAAGTTGGTCCGCTGGCATAACCTCCCACGCCAATCACAATATCGGGTTTAAATCTCTTGATAATTTGTTGCGCTTTAAATAAACTAAAAATCAGTTTTATCGGGAATAGTAAATTATTGATTGTTAAGCTGCGTTGGAGGCCACTGATCCATAATCCTTCAATTTTAAATCCGGCCAATGGAACCCGCTCCATTTCCATTCTTCCTTTTGCCCCAACAAATAAAATCTCAGCTGCTCCTAACCTTTTCATCAATGCCTTAGCAATAGCTATTGCCGGGAAAATATGCCCCCCGGTTCCACCTCCGCTAATGATTATTTTAGGATTGGCTCTCAACATTTTCTTGACTTTTATCTATTTTTCCTGTTAGATTAACTTCTTTACTCACACTTAAAATAATGCCAATGGATAAACTTGTAAACCAAATTGAAGTCCCACCCATACTGACCAATGGCAAAGGCTGACCCGTAACCGGTAATAAATCGACTGCAACACCCATATTTATTAAAGCCTGAAAAACCAGATTGAAAGCAACTCCAATGGTTAAAAATGCCCCAAATTTCTTTGGGATTATCGTAACAATTTTTACTGCCCTGTAAAACAAAATCATGTAAAGCAAAACGATGACACTTGCCCCGATTAATCCATATTCTTCAATAATGATGGCAAAAATAAAATCAGAATATGGATGAGGTAAAAAATTCCTTTGGGTACTGTTTCCAGGCCCTTTACCTATTATTCCTCCTGATGCGATTGCTATTTTGGATTGATCAACCTGATAAGTACTCTCACTGCTGCCATCCGGAGAAATAAAGTTTTCTATTCGGTTTTTCCAGGTTCCTATCCGTCCCTTCTTATCTCCGGAAGAATTGTAAAGAATAAAGATGAAAACAGTTAATATAACAACCCCTATCATAACCAGGGATAAAATATAAGTCATGTTTACCCGTCCAATAAACATCAGTACCAAACATGTGACAAACAGTAATGCAGCAGTTGAAAAATTAGAAGGCAAGATTAATCCACAAACAATTAAAATTGGCAACATTAATGGTACAAACGCCGATCTAAAATCCTTGATTTGATCTTGTTTTTTTGTCAGAAGGCGTGCCAGATATACGATTAAAGTAAGTTTGGCCAAATCGGATGTTTGAAAACTCAAATTAAAGGGCAAGGGCAGAACACGTTTTGCATCGTTCAAATCTATCCCAATAACCAATGTAAGGGCAAGTAAGGGAACCGCAATAAAAAGTATTATTTGAAAAATCCTGGAATAGTAGGTATAGTTAACCAGATGGGCCAAATACATGAGTCCAAAACCAAAAGCAAGTATCGTAAAATGCTTGATCATATAGTACTCCGTGTTCCCACCTTTGTATTTATAAGCCAGTGTGCCAGATGAACTATAAACAGCCAATAAAGAAAATACAGACAATAGTATCACTACCGCCCAAATTACTTTATCCCCTTTTATTTTATTTGCAAAGCTTGACATCCCAGCTATTTCTTATTATTATAACCCGTTAACGGCTTGTTTAAATTGATTACCCCTATCCTCATAATTTTCGAATAAATCGAAGCTTGCACAAGCGGGTGAAAAAAGAACAGAATCACCTCTTTTAGCCAATTGATATGAAATATTAACAGCTTCAGTGATCGATTGCGTATCAATAATTGTCTCAACTTCTCCTGCAAATGCTTCATGAATTTTTGAGTTATCCAATCCTAAACAAATAACCGCTTTAACTTTATTGCGAACCAAGGTTTTCAAAATTTCATAATCATTGTCTTTATCAATTCCTCCTGCAATCCATACAACTTTGTTCTGCATGCATTCAAGTGCATACCAAGTAGAATTTACATTTGTGGCTTTTGAATCGTTGACAAATTCGATCTCGCTTATGGATGCCACAAACTCAAGACGATGTTCGATATTTTGAAAATCCGTCAGGCATTTTTTAATTGTCTCCTTCCGAATACCTATCAATTTAGAGTTTATACCTGCTGCCATTGATTTGTAAGCTCTTTGCTTACCCTGTAATGCTAATTCTTCTAGAGTCATGTTAATTTTATTTGAGTATTTATATAAATCCTAATTATTCTATTATCTAAGTTTAAGCGTAACAATCGTAAATACTGCGAGCATGATTCCAACAATAAAAAATCGCTGAACGATTTTTGGCTCCGAATAACCCAGTACCTGAAAGTGATGATGAAGCGGTGACATTTTAAAAATTCGTTTCCCAATGCCGGACTTCCTTTTTGTATACTTGAAATAGCTTACCTGAAGTACAACCGAGAGATTTTCAACAACAAAAATTCCGCATAAAATTGGGATTAATAACTCTTTTCGAATGATAATGGCAATTACGGCTATAATCCCGCCAATAGCCAAACTTCCGGTATCGCCCATAAATACTTGTGCAGGATAGGAGTTGTACCATAGAAAACCTATGCAGGCCCCAACAAAGGCACTGATATAAATGGTCAATTCCCCTAAATTGGGGATATACATGATATTTAGGTAATTGGCAAATACGATATTTCCAGAAACCCAGGTTAAGACAGCAAGTGTAGCTCCGATAATCGCGGAAGTTCCGGTTGCCAGGCCATCCATCCCATCCGTTAAATTGGCTCCATTTGAAACAGCCATGATGATCAAGATTACAATTGGAATGAAAATCAAATAAGCTAAGTTTGCATAATCTTTGCCCATCCAGGATATCAGGATAGAATAGTCAAACTCATTATTTTTTACGAAAGGGATACTTGTTTTTGTTGATTTTACTGCATCCAGTTCAAAATTCGCTTTGGCATCACCAAGATTGATCCCCTGTGCAATTGCAGTTTCAACACTGATTTTTTCCCTTATGACAATCGAATCATTAAAATACATGACCGAGCCAACTACCAATCCTAAAATTATTTGTCCTAATAACTTAAATCTTCCGGCCAAACCTTTTTTATCTTTTCTGAATACCTTGATATAATCATCCAACAAACCAATTCCGCCTAACCAAATGGTTGTGAAGATCAAAAGCAAAACATAAATATTATCAAGTTTTACAAATAGAAGTGTTGGGATCAGGACCGCTCCTATTATGATAAGTCCTCCCATTGTTGGCGTTCCTTGTTTTTCAATTTGCCCTTCCAACCCTAAATCCCTTATCGATTCGCCAACCTGCTTTTTAACAAGCACATTTATCAGTCGCTTACCAAAAAGTAGTGAAATGATGAGAGAGAAAATTATTGCCATTGCCGCACGGAATGAGATATACTGAAATACCCCTGCACCCGGGAAGTTGAAATGCTGATCGAGATAACTGAATAAATAATAAAGCATAATTTCTGTCTTATAAATTCATTAATAATTGCTTAACAATCTCTTTTTCATCAAAAGGCAATTTTTCACCTTTAATAATTTGATATTTTTCGTGGCCTTTTCCTGCTACTAAAATGATATCGCCATCTTTCGCAAACATGATCGCAGTTTTTATTGCTTCTCTTCTATTCGTTATTGATAAAGCTTTTCTCATCTGAACTGCATCAAGTCCGGCTTTCATATCTTCAATAATTTGATCAGGATCTTCATTGCGCGGATTATCAGAAGTAAGGATGACACGATCACTATTATTGCAGGCAATTTGCGCCATAACAGGTCGCTTTAATTTGTCACGATTCCCTCCAGTTCCAATCACCGTAATGAGCTGTTCATTTCCGGTTCTGATCGACGCAATCGTTTTCAAAACATTCTCTAAAGCATCGGGTGTGTGGGCGTAATCAATTATTACGTTTATATTACTTTCATATCGTATTTGATCAAATCGACCTTCGGCAGCCTCCATATTGCTCATCAATGTGAGCACCTTTAATTTATCCTCACCCAACAAAACTGCCGTGGCATAAACGGCGAGTAAATTATAAGCATTGAATTTCCCAATTAATTTAAACCATACAGGATGATTCTCAATTTCCAATTCCAATCCTTCAAATTGATTGGTCATAATTTTTGTATTGAAATCTGCAACACCTCTTAAACCATAAGTAAATTTATCTGCCTTGGTATTTTGCAGCATAATTTGTCCGCGCTTATCATCGGTATTGCAAAGTGCAAATGAAGAGGAAGGCAATTGATCGAAAAATTTCTTTTTAGCTTTTAAATATTCATCAAAAGTCAGATGATAATCTAAATGATCATGTGAAAGATTGGTAAAAACAGCCCCTGAAAAATGAAGTCCATAAATACGCTCCTGATCCACTGCATGAGAGCTAACTTCCATAAAACAAAACTCCACACTTGCTTTCACCATTTTATCAAGTAATTGATTCAGTTGAACGCTATCCGGCGTAGTATGTGTAGAAGCAATGCACTCTTGTCCAATTTTATTTTCAATGGTAGAGAGCAATCCTGTTTTATAGCCTAGCTTTGAGAATAAATCATGAAGTAAAGTAACTATCGTGGTCTTGCCATTTGTTCCTGTTATTCCTATCAATTTTAGCTTAGTAGATGGGTGATTGTAAAACTCCGTTGCCAATATTCCCAAAGCTTTTTTTGAATCCGGAACTTGAATATAACAAATGGAATCATTAATGATAGCAGGGATTTTCTCACAAACAACAGCAAGAGCACCTTGCTGAATAGCCAAATCGATAAACTGATGACCATCTACATTTGTTCCAGCCTGAGCAACAAATAAAGATCCTTTTTTAACCTTCCGTGAATCAAAAATAATTTCTTTGACCTGAAGATCGTTAGATCCAATCAATTGCTCGATTTGCAAACTACCTGATATGTCGATCAAATTCTTCATTATACCTAGCTTGATAGATTTAATATTATCATCATTCCACTTGATATTTTTGTTCCGGCACTAATAGATTGGCTCGAAACAATACCTCTGCCAATCACTTGTGTTTTTACACCTATACTTTCCAATAAATAAACTGCATCCTTCACGCCCATTCCGCTAACATCGGGTATCAAACCTTCTGTAACTTCTATTTTGCTTATTTCAATACGTCTTTCTTTTGGTTGGGAAATCACCCAACTGCTATCAGAAATAGTTTTGATCGGATAAGCAAGTGCCTGATAAAGCAATTTGAAATCCGAGTTTTCGCCTTTAATTTCACCCGGAAAGATTGTTTTTGGCTGCAGATTTGGCGTACCCAGTTGGTTTGCCAATTGTGTAGCTACGATTTTATCAGCTATTTCTTTGAAAACAGGAGCTGCAACAGAGCTTCCATAAATCTTACCCTTTGTAGGATTATTTACTACAATGATGCATGAATACTGTGGATCATCAGCCGGGAAATAACCAACAAACGATGCATTATAATCAGACTTATTATAACCACTCTTGCCTCTTGCAATCTGCGCGGTACCTGTTTTCCCTGCAACTCTATATTTTATGTTTTCAAATGCAATATCTCCGGTGCCTCTCAAAACAACTCCTTCCAGCAGAGCTTTGACCGAATCAATTGTTCGTTGCGAACAAATTGATTTATTGATCACAATTGGGCTAAAAGTCTTTAATACCTGATTTTCCTGCCGTATCGCCATCACAAATTGAGGTTTTACCATCACTCCATTATTTGCGACAGCGTTGTAATAAGTCAGGGTTTGAAGAGGTGTCAGAGTCAATTCGTAGCCAATCGACATCCATGGTAAAGTGGTACCATACCAATTACTTTTATCTTTTGGGCTTTTAATATATGGTTTACCTTCTCCTAAAATATCCAGGCCCAAAGGTTCATTAATTGACATTTTAGTTAAATAATCAACAAATTTTTGCGGATTGTCTTCAAATATTTTAGTTATAACTTTTGATATTCCGACATTTGAGGATTTCTCGAAAGCTTCGCGAACGGTTATCCATCCTTCGCCAATCTTATGATCATCCTTCATAATCCGGTCATAATATTTGACCCATCCTTCACCGGTTTCGACGTAATCATCCACCTTTACTTTTCCCGATTCCAAAGCAGCAATTATAGAAGCCAGCTTAAAAGTTGAACCGGGTTCTACATTTTCGGCTATTGCGTAATTGTATGATTCTTCATATGTTCCTGTGGATGGCTCATAACGCAGGTTTGCAATCGCCTTAATAAATCCGGTTTTTGTCTCCATTAACACCGCACAACCCTGATATGCGCCATGCTCGACCAAATGCTGGTATAATGCATTCTCTGCAACATCTTGGATATCTACATCTATCGAGGTAAAAATATCCTTTCCGTCAACCGGAAGAATATCATTTTCGTCATTTAACGGGATCCAATCTCCATTATTTATTCTCCTTTGCAATTGCTGACCTTGAATTCCTTCAATATGATCGGCATAAGCACCCTCTAAACCAACAAATAATTTTTCTTCTTTATTCTGATAACCAATGGTGCGTTTAGCCAGATTGCCAAAAGGCATTTTTCTCGTAGTATTTGAAATTGAGATTAACCCACCAAGGTATTTACCTCTTCTCAAAATTGGGAATGTTCGCAGCTCTTTCAATTGTTCATAAGTAACATTCCTGTTTATTAAAAAATATCGATTCCCATCTTTACGGGCTTTTTGCAACTTATTTTTATACGATTGTTTTGAATTATCACCAAACAATTTTGAAAGACATAAAGCCAAAGAATCCACTTCTGAGTTGAATAAATCATCTGTTATATGCTCCGAATCCACATCCATTCTGATTTCAAAAACAGGCACAGAAGTTGCGAGCAATCTTCCATCGTCGGAATATATATTACCACGGTTAGCTTCTAAGCTTACATACTGCATTTCTTGCTTCTCTGCCTTCTGAAGCAACTTATCGGATTGATAAACCTGAATTTGAACGACTTTAGCAATAACAGCAATTCCTGCGAGCAGTACAAAAATGTACAACAAATAAACCCGCCATAGTATGTCACGTTTGTCGTTCATTACTTCAATTAATTTTTGATTTCAGGTTTTACCAAAACCAGTTTATAGGGAGGAACCACAGATTCCTTTATTCCACTCCCTAGCAGCCGTTTTGTAATTTCAGATTGTTTACTAATATTCATCAAGTTTGATTTACACGTAATGTATTCGTATCTCAATTCCTTCAGCTCTTTATTCAATGCATTGAATTCTCTAATATCCTTCTCCGCATAATAGATATTTGCGATATAAAGGATGGCTAAAAATGTGGCATAAAGCAAAAAAGTCAATTGGTTTACTACTCCATCTTTCGTTAAAAATCCCCCACCCAGAATACTTTGAATTGTCCGACGAAAAGAGGAAGTTTTAGCTGAAGAACCAGCCGAACTTGATCTTTGACCCGTTTTTAATTCATTTCTTTGTATCATATCTTTTCAGCGATACGAAGCTTTGCACTTCGTGATCTTGGATTTAAATTCAATTCCTCATTTGATGCGGTTACAGGCTTTCTTGAAATTTGGCGAAACAGTGTGATCGGGTTTCCATAAAAATCCTTCTCGAGTTTTCCTTCAAAATTTCCTGTCTTAATAAAATTTTTCACCAATCGATCTTCCAATGAATGGTACGACATTACGACCAATCTGCCACCCGGTTTAAGCACCTCAGCTGCTTGTTCCAGCATACTTTTCAAAGCACTTAACTCATCGTTAACTTCTATACGTAGGGCTTGATATAGTTGAGCAAGGAACTTATTTTCTTTGCCTCTTGGCATACAAGACTCCAAGGTTTTCTTCAATTCAACGGTGGTTGAAATCGGATGTTCTGCCCTGCCAATAACAATTAATTTTGCGATATGCTTTGAGTTTTTTAGTTCTCCATAAGTTTTAAAAACAGCACTTAATTCCTCCAATGAATAATTATTTAAAACATCTAAAGCAGAAGTTTCGATTGACTGGTCCATTCGCATATCAATTTTTCCGTCGACACGAGTAGAGAAGCCTCTTTCTGCAGTATCAATCTGGTGTGACGAAACTCCTAAATCAGCCAAAATCCCATCCACCGGAAGCAACTGAAATAATTGTAAATGCTTTTTTAACTCTTTGAAATTTGCCTGAATAAAAATGAGTTTGCTATCTTCAACTTTGTTTTGGATAGAATCCTTATCCTGATCGAAGGCAATTAATTTTCCAATCTCTAAGTTTTTCAATATTTCTTTTGAATGGCCTCCTCCACCATAAGTCACATCCACGTAATGACCATTCGGTTGAATAGCCAAACCTTCTATACATTCATGTAGTAATACTGGATTGTGGTACATTAATTAATTTATTCAGTTTCATTATCACCCATCACTTCTTCAGCCAAACTTGCAAATTCATCAGGATTGTAATCCACAGCTTTTTCATATTCCGCACGATCCCAGATTTCAATTTTATTTACAACTGATGCAAGAACGATTTCGCTCTTTATTTCTCCATATTTTAACAGATCTTTCGGGATCAGGATTCTCCCTGCTTTATCTAATTCGGCAGTTTTCACACCGGCCATAAATTTTCTGATAAAATCAACATTCTTCTTTTTAAATCGGTTTAGCGTATTAATTCGTTTGCTTTCCAATTGCCATTCCTCTTTCGGATATAACTCCAGGCATTTCATAAAAATGCTCCTCTTGATCACGAATCCTTCCGTTGAGGCGGATGGGATTTGTGTCCTCAATTGCGATGGAAACATCAGTCTTCCTTTGACATCCACCTTACATTCGTATGTACCTATTATTTCAGCCAAGAATCTTGATTTTTATGGAGTAAATATAAATAATTATTTACCACTTTTTACCACTTTTTACCACTTTGTTAATAAAAAGTTACATTTAAATGGGTATTTTTTTTTGACACATGAAGAAATTGGGTTACAGAATTGATTGCCTGCTATTTATCTTTGAAATATTTTATAAACATTTCAAGCTCTTTAATCTAATTAAACTCAGAAAAAAAATACCGGTTATGAGGTTAAAGAATGACTATTAATCCTAAATTTGTATAGAATGCATAACAAAACCGATGGACTGATACAACAAAGGCAAAAGCATGAAGCAAAAAGTGATAGATATTGACAATGTTTTTAGAAGCAAGAATCCAAAACTATTTAAATTAATTCCGGGATTTTTACTCGCTTATTTAAAAAGGATTGCCCATGAAGATGAAATGAATAGCTTTCTTGAAGAACATTCTCAACTATCGGCATTTGAGTTTATCGACACCGTATTGTTCGATGAATTTGGAGCAAAGGTTTTTTCAGAAGGCCTCGAAAAAATACCACAAACAGGAAAATACATTATAGCTTCGAATCATCCATTAGGAGGGCCAGACGGGTTGGCATTAATGCACGAAGTTAGAAAAGTCAGGAGTGATTTAATCGTCCCTGCTAATGACCTTTTATTGAATGTACCAAATCTTAAAGAGATTTTTATTCCAATCAACAAACATGGAAGCAATGCCGATAATGTACGGATAATCAATGATACTTTCGCCTCTGAATCTATTTTGCTTTATTTCCCGGCCGGCCTCGTTTCTCGTAAAAAATCGGGACATATTTCGGATTTACCTTGGAAACAAACATTCATCAAAAAAGCAATCCAACACCAAAGAGACATAATCCCTACGCATATTAGCGGGCGTAATTCCAACTTTTTTTATAACCTTGCAAATTTACGTGAGAAACTTAAAATTAAGTCAAATATAGAAATGCTTTATCTGGTTAATGAGATGTATAAACAACGAGATAAAACAATTAAAATTACATTCGGAAATCCAATTCCTTACCAAACTTTTGATAAGAGAATGAGCAGCATTGCTTGGGCGCAGAAAGTGCGAGAACATATTTATTCCATTGAAACAAACCCTGAAAGTGAATTTAAATATTAAGTTGAACTGAAATTGAACTGTATGGAAACCATAATACCACCTGTCGATAAAGCCTTGCTTGAAAAAGAATTGAATGATAAAATCTTTATCCGTAACACAAATTTTGGCAATAACGAGATTTACGTTTTTACGGTACATGATTCACCAAATCTGATGCAAGAAGTTGGTCGTTTGCGTGAAATCACCTTTAGGGATGCAAAAGGAGGAACCGGAAAATCTATCGATATTGATAGTTTCGACATTTCTGAAATTCCATTCAAACAACTTATTGTTTGGAATCCTGAAGACAAAGAAATCATTGGCGGCTATCGGTTTATCCATTGTAAAAATTTACAAATCAATGAGAAAGGTGCTGTTAGTACACCAACTGCAGAATTATTTAAATATTCTGAAAAATTCGTGAAGGAATTTTTACCATATACGATTGAACTAGGACGATCTTTTGTTCAACCACTTTACCAACCCTCAAACAATATCAGAAAAGGGATGTATTCATTGGACAATATCTGGGACGGTTTAGGCTCAATAATGGTTGACAATCCGGATGTTAAATATTTATTCGGCAAAGTAACCATGTACCCACATTTTAATGTTTATGCCCGCGATATCATTCTTTTTTTCATGGAAAAATATTTCCCTGACAAGGATGAGCTGGTTCGCCCGCATAAACCCATGAATTACACCACTGATGCGGATGAATTAAATCGGGTTTTTACTTCAAGAAGTTACGATGAAGATTACAAAATATTGGTGCAAAAAGTAAGAAGTTTGGGTGAGAACATTCCTCCACTTTTCAACGCATACATGAATCTTTCTTCAACAATGAGGACTTTTGGCACTGCTTTAAATGATCATTTTGGACTGGTAGAAGAAACCGGGATCATGGTAACCGTTGACGATATTTTTGAGGTTAAAAAAGACCGTCATGTTACCACTTATAAAATTTAATAAATAACAATGATTATTAAATCCGCAGATTTTGTTGTTAGCAATCAGGAGGTATCAAAATGCCCTAAAACCGATTTGCCCGAATACGCTTTTATTGGCAGGTCAAATGTTGGTAAATCTTCACTGATCAATATGTTAACGAACAGAAAGAAACTGGCAAAGACTTCCTCAACTCCCGGAAAAACGCAATTGATCAATCATTATTTAATAAATGAAGAGTGGTATTTAGTGGATTTACCCGGATATGGTTTTGCTAAAATCTCAAAATCGGCCAGAGAAAAATGGGGTGAATTGATCCACAAATACCTGATGAAAAGAAAGAATTTGCGTTGCACATTTATTTTGATTGATGCGCGCATTGAACCTCAAAAAATAGATTTGGAATTTATGGAATGGCTTGGGATAAATCAATTGCCATTCGTGATCGTATTTACCAAATCTGATAAATTGAACAAAACCGCACTGATCAATAATATTGAGCGTTATAAGTTAACTTTGTTCGAAAAATGGACAGAATTACCTCAGTTCATTGTTAGTTCATCAATCACATCCCAAGGAAGGGATGCGATTTATGATTTGATTACGGAAACCAATAATTTAGGCGATTTCAACAAGTAACTGACCTTTGGTTACTTGTTCTCCTGAAACTACATGGATTTTCTTTATAACTCCGTCATTGGCTGCTCTGATGACATTATTCATCTTCATAGCCTCCAGATAAAGCAGGATATCTCCTGCTTTAACCTTTTTACCCTTTTTCACTTGAATTTTATTAATTGATCCGGATATAAATGCAGATATCAATTTCTGATCAACTTCTTTAAAATTCTTTCGGGCAATGTATTTTTTGGTCAACAATGTCTTATAATTTACACCGTCGATGGTTAACGTTTTATATTCAGATTCTTTCTCTTCCATAACACATTATTAAAATGGTGGAACACCGTGCTTCCTCTTTGGAGTTATCTCTTCTTTATAGGTAGAAATCCCCAATGCATGAATAAGTTTGTTGCGGGTTTCAAGAGGCTCGATTACAGCATCGACATATCCGTAAGTAGCTGCCACGTATGGATTTGCAAATTTTTCTTTATATTCTGCAACCTTTTGTTTTCTCATTTCATCCGGATTTTCAGCTTCCATAATTTCCTTACGGAAAATAATATTAGCAGCTCCTTCCGGTCCCATTACGGCAATTTCTGCAGTGGGCCATGCAAAAACAAAATCAGCACGTAAATGATGCGAACACATGGCAATGTATCCACCACCATAAGCTTTTCGCAGAATTACAGTTATCTTTGGGACTGTGGCCTCTGAGTATGCATACAATACTTTTGCACCATGCCTGATTACACCTGCATGTTCCTGATCAACTCCGGGCAAATATCCTGGCAAATCAACCAGGGTAATAATTGGAATATTAAATGCATCGCAATAACGGATAAAACGACCAGCCTTATCTGATGAATCTACATCAAGTACACCGGCTAAAACCAAAGGCTGATTTGCAACAAAAGCGACTGTTTCGCCTTGCAAACGTGCATAACCAACAACAATATTAGCTGCGAAAAGTTCCTGAACCTCTAAAAACTCGCTATCGTCAACGATGGCTCTAATTACATCCCTTACATCGTATGGTTCTTTTGGATCAGTAGGCAAAACTTCATCGATCGGGAATTGTCGCGTCTTTGGATTTTTCTTGGGAAAGGACATTGCCTTCTTCGTGTTATTCCATGGGATAAAGCTGATCAATTGTTTAATTTGTCCGAAACATTCTTCTTCGCTCAAGGCATAAAAATGTGCATTGCCTGTTATTTCGGCATGAACCCTAGCACCACCAAGTTCTTCCATCGAAATTTCCTCACCAAGAACTGTTTTTATTACCTCTGGTCCTGTAATAAACATTTTTGAAATATTTTCTACTACAAAAACAAAGTCGGTTAATGCAGGAGAATAAACAGCACCACCTGCACAAGGTCCTAAAATAACAGATAACTGAGGCACAACGCCCGATGCTCGTGTATTTCTATAAAAAATTTCGCCATAACCTGCCAACGAGTTTACGCCTTCCTGAATCCGGGCTCCGCCTGAATCGTTAATTCCAATAATTGGGACTTTCAATTTGATTGCATGATCCATTATTTTGGTAATTTTTTTGGCATGTGCCCAACCTAATGAACCTCCGGCAACTGTAAAATCCTGAGCATAAATACAAACTGGCTTGGTTCTTATTGTACCAGTACCCGTAACCACTCCATCGCCCGGAAGGCTCTTTTTATCCATGCCAAAATCTTTGGCTGCATGTTCTACAAAAAGATCATACTCATGAAATGAATTGGGATCCAATATGGCAATGATCCGCTCACGTGCGGTTAATTTGCCAATGGCTTTTTGTTTTTCAATTGCTTTAGTACCACCTCCTTTGAGGGCATCTTTCACCCTCCGACTTAAATCAGAGGATTTTTGTATTGATGGCATATGTTTTCTTTTTAAAAATAATTGATTTAAAAAAAATGAGCGCAAAGATTTTAAAACATTGAAATGATTAAATGAACTACCACGCAGCAGAACTGCGAGGTATCTAGAATACAGAATACAGTAGTCAGAAGTCAGAATTTTTTGAAGATATTTTAATCCCTCTTCTGGATTCTGAATTCTGGATTCTTACCACGAAGCAGAGCTTCGAGGAATTCTTTTGATTAAACATTAAACAATACTTTAACAATCTGCCCTCAAAACTGGGGCAAAGTTAGCTTATTTTGATAAAACAACAATTTTATCTTTTTATTTTATCCTTTGAAATTAAATTTGAATTTTTATAGAATCCTTAACTTAGCCATAAAAAAATTCGATGAATATTGAAGAAATCCGTGAATATTGTTTAGCAAAAAAAGGAGTTACGGAAAGTTTTCCTTTTGATGATGAAACCCTTGTTTTTAAAGTAATGGATAAGCTTTTTGCCTTAATAAGTCTTGACGCTGATTTGAGTATCAATTTAAAATGTGATCCGGAAACTGCCATTCAGCTGAGAGTACAATATCCTTCGGTACTACCTGGTTATCATATGAATAAAAATCACTGGAACACAATTTTGATTGATGGATTAGTGAATGATCAACTCATTTGTGAATGGATCGATCATTCTTATCAATTAGTAGTTGAAAGATTAACGAGAAAGCAAAAAGACGAACTTGGTAAATTATAACTCGTCCTTGACTGTTTTTTTCAGTTCCTTTTTCTTTTTATTGAACATATCAAACAATAAATAACCAAGGGCTGCTCCCCACAGCATACTTAGCCATGGATTTGAAGTGATGGCACAAGTGCCGTTAACACAACCAACTTTAAGATAGTATAGGTATCCTCCAATAGTTCCTAATATTATTCCGAGTATTGATAATGGTGGGAAAATTGTAAATATTTTTTCTTTAAATGATTTTTTTGATTCTTGTGGGGTTTTGTCAGCTTCGCTCATTTTATATGTATTTATTTACATATATCAAATTTAATGCCATTACCTGAGTTCTACAATGGTGATTCCGTTGCCCCCTCTTTCCAAATTCTGGTCCTGACACTTTTTAACCTGATCAATTGTATTCAGATATTCCCTTATGATTTTTCTTAATATCCCATCGCCTTTGCCATGAAGCACATAGACTTCTTTTACACTTAATAAAATTGCTTCATCAATATATCGACTCACTTCACTTAATGCTTCATCAGCCCTTTTACCTCTGACATCAATGGAAAGATTGAAATTTGCCATTTTGTCATTTAGCTCATTAATGACACCGGAATAGGACGATTTTGTTGATCTGGTTTCTTGCCTGACTTGTTTCTTACTTACTTTTTGTAATCGATCAAGCGGTGTCCTGAATTTGATTGAATTAAATGAAATAACAGCCTCATCATCCTTAATTTCGGTCACTTCCCCAATGGTATCCTGCTCTTTTATTTTTACCGAATCACCAAGTTTAATTATCTTATCCAAAGGTTCACTTTCCTCCTGATCCCGGTTTATAACTTTCTTGTTTTTTTTATTGTCAGACTTTAGAGAATTCTTTTTTAGCTCTTCCGATTTTTGCTTTATTTTTTCACGAAGTTCTTTGGTTTTTTCCTTATCGGCTTGCGATTCTTTAATTTCTTTGATGGTTCTTTCAATCAGCTGATTTGAATTTTCAATCAACTGAAGCGCCTCAGTTTTGGCCTTTGAAATAATGTCCTTTTTGGAATTTTGTATTTCTTCGAGCAAATTTTCGTACTTGGACACTATTTCAGCCAAAAATCCATCTGCCACGTTTACTTCTTCTTCTTTTCTTTGTAATGACAACTTATCCACTTCTAACTGTTGTAACTGCTGATCGAAATCCAACTGGGTTTTTCCGGTTTTATTAGCAGCATTTTGTAGGACGGTTTTTGGAAAACCGATATTTTTAGCTATCTCAAATGCAAATGAACTGCCGGGCCTGCCTATTCTTAACTGATAAAGTGGCTGCATTTGAGTGGTATCAAAAAGCATGGCTCCGTTTACAATTCCTTCCTGCGAATCTGCCAATAATTTTAAATTAGAATAATGGGTAGTGATTACACCAAAAGATTTATTTTCATTGAGTTTTTCAAGCGCTGCTTCTGCAATGGCACCTCCAAGTTGTGGTTCGGTACCTGTCCCGAATTCATCAATCAGAAAGAGTGTTTTTTCATCACTGTTTAAAATAAAATGTTTGATGTTCAGCAAATGAGAACTGTAAGTACTTAAATCATTTTCGAGCGACTGTTCATCCCCAATATTAATAAAGAGATTATCGAATATTCCGGTTTCCGAACTTTCGTCGAGAGAAGGAAGCAAACCACATTGCAGCATATACTGGTTTATCCCAACTGTCTTTAAACAAACTGATTTACCACCTGCATTTGGTCCGGAAATAATGAGTATACGCTGATTTTTGCCCAATTGAATATCGAGCGGGACAACCTTTTTCTTTTGTGCTTTGTGCGATATAAATAGTAATGGATGCCTAGCTTTGACCCAATTAACAATTTGCTTATCCAGAAAAACAGGAATTTGAGCTTCAATTTCAATAGCCAGTTTTGCCTTGGCCCGAATAAAATCAATCAATCCCAAATATTGGTAAGCCAATCGTAGGTCCTCCAAATGAAGTCGCAAGAAATCTGTGAACTCGAGCAAAATTTTTAGAATCTCACGTTTTTCAGCATTTTCCAGGTCCCGAATTTCGTTATTTGCATCAAAAATTTCAGCAGGTTCGATGTACACCGTTTGTCCGGTAGCGGATTCATCGTGAATAAACCCTTTCAACTTACGTTTATGGGTAGCCTGAACAGGAATAACAAGTCGATTATTTCTTAAGGTTGGTTCAACATCTGCAGCGGTCCAACCCTCACTTTTCGCATGATTGAGCGATTGGATAATCTTCCGGTCAATTTGCCCTTGCTTTTTTCTCAACTCCGTTCTGATTTCTTTCAGCTTTTTAGATGCTCCATCCTTGATCTTACCTCTTTCATCCACAATTACATCAATTCTTTGCAGTATTCCTTTATCTAAATATAGATTTGCACCCAGTTCTTTTAAGGTTGGAAATTGTTCGGGTTCTGCCTTCTTAAAAAAAAATAAAATGTTTGTGATAGTAACTAAAGATGCTTTCAAATCGAAGAGTGCAGCTAATTCAATGATGGTTCCGTTAATCCGGATTCTGGAGAATTCGGGCCTTAGATCAAAATAATCATGAGACGAGAAGTTTTCAGAAAACCTAAGGATTCCGGAAAATTCATGAACCTGAACTAATAATTTTAAGATTAATTCGTGATTACTGCTAAATCTGATTTTATCAACATAATCCTCACCCATCCGGCTCAAACAAAATTGTTTCAGCTTAACACGGATTTGATCAAATCCAACTTTCTTTTCAAAATCATCGGGGTAAATCATAGTTGCAAATGTAAGATTTATAAGTTTTAAAATAGATGCAGAAATAAGAGGTTTTTACTAATTTAGAAGATTATTCATTCAAATGAAGAAAGATGTTAAAATAGAAGTTTGTGTCGATTCTGTCGAATCTGCCATGATTGCCCAACAAGCAGGGGCTCATCGTATTGAGTTATGCAATAATTTAATTGAAGGCGGGACCACTCCGAGTGCTGCAAGTATTGAAATTGCACGAAAACACCTTAAGATTGGGTTAAATGTAATTATCAGGCCAAGAGGCGGCGATTTTCTTTATTCGGCATTGGAACTGGAAATAATTAAGAAGGATATCCAGATCGCCAAATCACTTGGAACTGAGGGTGTAGTTTTCGGGATGTTAACTCCGGAAGGGAAAATTAATGAAGAAATCTGCAAATCCCTGATTGAAATCGCACGACCCATGAGCGTTACATTTCATCGCGCTTTTGATCTTTGCGTTGATCCATTTGAAGGAATGGAAACTTTAATCAATTTGGGAGTTGACCGGATCCTCACTTCCGGACAAAAAAACAAAGCTGAAGATGGATTGACATTACTTACAGAATTGGTAGAAACAGCAAACAACCGTATTATTATCATGCCCGGAAGTGGCATCAATGAACAAAATTTCTCAAAAATCATGAACCAATGCAAGGCCAGAGAATACCATGTTTCGTGCAGGACGGAAATAGAAAGTAAGATGTTGTTCCGCAGAGAAGATGTAAAAATGGGAAGCTTCCCCAATTATAATGAATATGCTTACAAACAAAACGACTTGCAAAAACTGAAATCAATCATCCATGTAATCAATCATTGATTTATGTTTAAAAAATACATCTTTGGCATAATAATCTTAATGGCCTTTTTGGTTTCGGGTTGTTTTAAGTCAAATCAAAAAGTTTCAAAAATTGAATTGAACAGTAACTGGAAATTCAGACAAGCCGGAAATTCTGATTATTTGCCGGGAAAAGTGCCGGGTTCGGTCCATCTTGATTTACTAAATGCAGGTTTGATCGAAGATCCTTTTTACCGATCAAATGAAGACAGCATACAGTGGGTTGCCGATGAAGATTGGGAATATTTGAATGAGTTTGAGCTTAATAAACAGTTTTTGAAAAGCAATAAAACATTCCTCGTTTTTGAAGGCATTGACACTTACGCCAAAGTCTACCTGAACGATTCACTTCTACTCCAAACCGATAATATGTTCAGGCAGTGGAAGATTGATGTTACGAACCTCCTCAAGCAAAAAAATAAGATTTTAGTACACTTCTATTCGCCAATAAAGAAGAATGCAGAAATGGCCAAATTATCAAACATTACATTACCTGAACAAAGAGCTTTTACCCGCAAGGCACCCTATCAGTTCGGCTGGGATTGGGGTCCTCGAATTGTCACCTCAGGAATTTGGAAGCCGGTATATCTAATCAGCGAACCAGAAACCCAAATTCATTCAACCTACTTCTCGACCGATTCTATCGTCATTGGAACAGCTTTTATTTCAGCCGAAATCGAAATTCATTCTGAAATAAATAAGGAAATTGATATAAAAATACTGAATGATGATCAGCCCTTTTTTTTGGAAAAAAGAGAGTTGGTAATTGGTAAATCCATCTTTAAGATAAACTTTCAAATTCCTCAGGCAAAACTTTGGTGGACGAATGGTTTGGGAGAAGCAAATCTTTATCATTTCAACACGGTAATTTCTGCAAAAGACAAAATCATTGATAAAAAAGACGACCAAATAGGAATCAGAACGATAAACCTTATTGAAGAGGAGGATGAAGTTGGAAAGTCATTTTATTTCGAACTAAATGGAATTCCTGTTTTTATGAAAGGAGCCAATTATATACCACAAGATAATTTCCTGACGAGGGTTGATTCTTCAAAATATAAATCGATCATCGAAAGTGCCCGACTGGCTAACATGAATATGTTGCGTATTTGGGGCGGCGGTGTTTATGAAAGCGATTTGTTTTATAAACTCTGTGATGAAAACGGAATCCTTATCTGGCAGGATTTTATGTTTGCCGGGAGTATGTATCCGGGAGACGATCATTTTATTGAGAATTGCAGACTGGAAGCCATTGATCAAATTATTCGTTTAAGAAATCATCCAAGCCTTGCGCTCTGGTGCGGGAACAATGAAGTTGACGAAGCCTGGCATAATTGGGGTTGGCAGCAACAATTTAACTGGACGGAGGAACAACAAAATGAAATTTGGGATGCTTATGAATTACTCTTCCATCAAACACTTCCTGCACAAATTAAAAAATATGATCCGGGCCGCAAATACTGGTCTTCTTCTCCAAAAATAGGTTGGGGACACAAAGAAAGTTTACAGGAAGGCGATTCGCATTATTGGGGTGTTTGGTGGGGAAGAGAACCATTCAGTATTTACAACGAAAAGGTCGGGAGATTCATGAGCGAATATGGATTTCAGGGCTTCCCTGCGAATGCAACTTTCGATTCAGTCTTACTACCGGAAGATAAACACTTTTATTCGCCTGCCCTCAAAACCCATGAAAAACACAATCAGGGTTTTGAAATTATTAATGAGTACATGAAGGATGAGTACAAAATCCCTGAAAAATTTGAAGATTATGCCTATGTAAGCCAACTTTTACAAGCCAAAGGGGTAGGCATCGCTTTAGAAGCCCATCGACGGGCAAAGCCTTATTGCATGGGCACTTTGTATTGGCAATTGAACGATTGCTGGCCGGTTATTTCATGGTCGGGCATCGATTATTACGGCAACTGGAAAGCATTACATTATCAAGCTCAGAAAGCCTTTAAAGATTTAATGATTTCATATGAACAAAAGGATGATTCGGTATTTGTATGGATTGTTTCTGATCGGATGAAGAATTTAGATAGCGAACTTGATTTACAGCTTATTGATTTTGATGGAAATGTTTTATGGAATGATCAGGTAAAAATCAATATTCCATCAAACTCAAGTCAAATATATAACCGACTTTCCATCAGAAATCAATTCAAAGCATTTGATCGGAATAAAATCGTTTTAGCTGTCTCATTCAGAGATGAAAAGGGAATGGTGATCGACAGGCTTCACTATTTTATCCCGGTTAAGGAACTTATTTTACCTAAACCCAAAATGACGACTTCTATTACTAAAATACCTGAAGGATACAGTATAAGTATTGAAACCGATAAATTGGCTAAAAACATTCTTTTAGATTTCCCTGGTTTTCACGGAAGTTTTACCGATAATTATTTTGACTTACTACCGGGTAAAGCAAAAACCTTAAAATTCCTTACACTGGAGACAGTTGATGATCCGTCTGAACTTCTGAAAATAAAGACCCTCACTGACAGTTATTAAATTCATCTGCTAACCTGGGATGACATCGATACAATTTTGATTTTTTCTTTTGTCATTCCTGCGAATGCAGGAATCTCTGTAGAAAAAAGGGATGGCTTCCCTCATCTTTTCAGGGATGCCATCCTTCTATTTTATTGAAAAATGCTTATTTCTTTTTTTCTCTATTCTTATTGGGTAAGATCATTATTTCCAAGTCCACGATGACGTCTTCTACCTTAATTGCAATTTTTGCTTTACCATTATGTGTTCCGGTAAAAAAAACCGAAAAATCGCCTTGGTTATCTGTTACTGTATTTGCTGGGTTAAAAATCCCCCTGCCTTCACCACCAGGTGAACCATTCACAATACTGAATGATACCTCCCGACCATAAGCTGCTCCTTGACTACTTTGTGCATTACCTGAAATTACAATGGTTTCACCCTGATTAATCATATAAGATTGTGCAAATACTTCTATATAATCAACCGGCCCGGATGAACCCAAAGTAGTAAAAGTTGCCGGGTTGCTTCCGTCATCGCATGGAACGTAACTTCCCATCATCTCGTCAAAAGTCATTGCTTCAGCCCTATAATTTGTTAAGGGGCTTAAATTACTAAGGGGATATTCGTGAGTGCAGGTATTGGATGATGATATTTTTGGTAAAAGCGAATAAATATAATTACCATCAGGTTGTTGAACGCCCAGCCTTAATTCTGTAGTACCACGCTCAAAAGTCCTCCAGGTTACAATTGCTGAATTCTCAGTAATATTGTTTATACTAACACTGTATATTCCCCCATAGCCCTCTATCATAACAAAGTTTAATAAGAGCACGAATATTATACTCAGTTTTTTCATTGATCATTCCTCCCTTAAATTAATGAATTTACAATAGATATTTAGCTGAAATTTACGACATTAATCTTATCTTGTCAATCCCACTAAGATCTTAAAATTAATCTTTCATTTTAGTCTAAAATTTGATGAATCCGGGTTTTTTATTCTTAAAACCCAATCTCAGTCCAGCTATTCCATGAGAATAATAAACTATTCCTATTAATTAACAACCAATTATTTCATAGAAATGGGTTCATAAATTAGGTAAATTGCCTATAAATATTTTTACCTACAAAACTATCTTTGAGATTAGTTTTCAAACTATTGATATATTGAGTTTAAATGCACGTAAAAAAACTCGATAAAGAATACAACAAACTTATACAATTGAGATAATTGAAACAGCTTATCGCATGAAGCTCATTGTCAATTGCAAACTCAACTATTTATAAAAAGATGGATGTTTTTAAGTAAACAAAGGCTCTAACAGCTAATAAAACCTGACCATGAAGAATGATGCACTTAAAAACATCCTAAATTTTTTAAACGATCAAAGAGGATTTGATTTTACCGGATACAGAACTGCCATGCTCGAAAGGAGGATTCAGAAAAGACTTTATACCACTAAAATTCAAAATATTGATGACTATTTAAGTTTTCTTCATGAAGATCCGGATGAATTGGATTACTTAATCGACGTATTTACCATCAATGTCAGTCGATTCTTCCGAAATTCATTATCATTTGAACACATTCGTAAAACCATTATTCCTGAAGTTTTTCTGGATAAAATAAAAGCGCAGGATCAACATTTAAGAATTTGGTCGGCAGGTTGTTCATTTGGTGAAGAGCCATACTCCATGGCCATCCTCATTAACGAATTTGTAGAGAAAGAGAAATTAAGTATGGATCTAAGCATTTTTGCTACCGACATCGACAAAAAAGCGCTAAAAAGGGCCTCAGAAGGAAGTTATACCGCGAATAGCATTAAGAATGTCAAATATGGACTCATTGAAAAATATTTCACTTTTAACCATGATCGCTTTGAAATTGATCCAAAAATAAAAAAAATGGTCCGGTTTTCATTTTACGATATGCTCGACAAACATCATTCAGTGCCATCTGAAAGCATTTATGGGGGCTTTGATTTGGTGCTATGCCGAAATGTTTTAATTTATTTTGAATTAGAGCATCAAAAGCTTATATTTAATAAGTTATATAAGTCGCTAAATCCGAATGGATATTTGATATTGGGGGAAGCAGAAGTACCCATTGAAGGGTTTAAACATAAATTTAACAGAGTAAATAATTGTTGTAAAATATATAGAAAGATTGGGTAGTGGGGTGAGCAGGGTGAGTAAGTTGAGTGGTTGAGTGAGGTGAGTTGGATGAGTGGATGAGAAGGTTAAGTAATTACAGAAAAATATTATCTAAGAAAATGAATGAAACAAAATCGACATTTGAAACTTTAGAGGTCTGGATTAAATCCAGAGAAATGCGAAAGAAAATAGCAATCCTTTCAAAAAGCTTTCCCATGGAAGAGAAATATAAACTAATGGATCAAATGATTCGGGCTTCACGCTCCGTTACTGCAAATATTTCAGAGGGTTATGGCAGATTTCATTTTCAGGAAAATATTCAGTTTTGCCGACAAGCAAGGGGATCATTATACGAACTAATTGACCATCTTTATGTAGGTTTAGATGAAGGGTATATTGATAATGACAATTTTATTAATCATAAAACTGAAATATTTGAACTTATAAAAATATTGAATGGATATATTAAATATCTGAAGGAGAGAAAAGAAGGAGAAATTAGGTAAGTGGTTAAGTAGGTTTATTATGGTGAGTAAGAAAATTAGCACTCAACAACTCAACACACTTAACCTACTTAACCACTCAACTTACTTAACTACTCAACTTACTTAACTACTCAACTTACTTAACTACTCAACTTACTTAACTACTCAACTAAATATTGAGATATGAAAAAATCTAATGAACAACTTCTAAAGGAGATCGCTCAATTACAGGCTAAAATTGCTGATCTGGAAAAATCTTACGAAGAACATAAGAATACTGAAAATGCGCTTAAGCAGAGTGAAGAACGATACAATGGCATCTTTCAAAGCATGGCAAGTTGTGTGGCCGTTTATAAACCTATCGATAATGGAAAGAATTTTATCATTGTTGATTTTAACCAGTTAGCCGAGAAAATTGAAAACATATCAAAAAATGAAATTATCGGGAGAAAAGTTACTGAGGTTTTTCCGGGAGTACTGGAATTCGGCATCTTTAAGGTGTTTCAAAATGTTTTGAAAACCGGAAAACCGGAGCATTTTCCTGTATCAGTTTACAAAGATGAAAGAATTCAGGGATACAGGGAAAATTATGTGTATAAATTGTCATCGGGAGAAATTGTTGCAGTTTATCAGGATTTGACCGAACGTAAAAAAGTCGAAAATGAATTGGCAAAGCTTCAACTTTTATATGATGAAACTGAAAAGGCGGCTAAAATTGGTGGATGGACATTTGATATAGAAACGATGGAACAAACCTGGACAGATGGAATTTTTTGCATACTCGAAATCGACTTGAGCATGGGAGCACCTAAAGTGCCGAAAGGGATTACGTTTATTGATCCTCCTTATCGTCAAATGGCTGAATCAGCCATTCAGAAGTCCATAGAAAATGGTGAACCCTACGACCAAGAGTGGATAGTTACAACATCAAAAGGGAATAAAAGATGGGTGCAGGCTATTGCAAATCCTCATGTTGAAAATGGGAAAACGATTAAAATTTCAGGCTCATTTCAGGATATTACAGATCGGAAACAGGTTGAAGAAGCATTATCTAAAAGTGAACAAAAATTTAAAATGCTGGTCACCAATATTGAAGAAATTATTTATTTAGTGGATAAGAACGGTATATTTACTGTTTCTGAAGGGAAAGGGCTTGAAAAACTTGGACTTAAACCTGGTCAGGTTGTGGGAATGTCAGTTTTTGATTTCTATAAAGACTATCCTGGTATTTTAAAAGGAATAAAGAAAGCCTTAAATGGGGAAACTAACGGCATTGAGGTTCAAATTGGGCCAAATTATTTCACAAACTGGAGCACCCCACATTTTAATCCTGAAGGTGAAGTGATCGGATTAATTGGTCTCGCAATAAACATTACCGAACGTAAACAGGCAGAAATTAAGCTCCTGAAAGAAAAAGAATACTCAGATGAAATGATAAATGCGCTTCCCGGTGTATTTTACCAGATAAGCAATGAAGGTAAATTTTTAAACTGGAACAAGGATTTTGAAATAGTTTCAGGTTATTCTGCTGAAGAGATGAGCAAAATTAGTCCAATTGATCTATTTGAAGGCGAGGATAAAAAAAGAATAGCAGAAAGCATAGCACAGGTTTTTTCACATGGGAGTGTTTATGTAGAAGCGAATTTAACCTCTAAAACAGGGAGTAAAGTACCTTATTTTTTTACCGGAAAAAGAATTATGATCGATGCATTAGCGGTTTTAGTAGGAATGGGAATGGATGTTTCCGAATTGAAAAAGGCCGAGAATGAATTAAAAAAACATCGTGAACATTTAGAAGAACTTGTAAAAGAACGTACCAAGGATTTGGAAACTAAAAATAAAGAACTCGATAATGCCATGAAGGTATTTGTTGGAAGGGAATTGGCCATCCGGAATTTGCAGGATAGGATCAGGGCTTTGGAGGGGAAGTGAGCGGGTGAGTGAGGTGAGTAGGTAAAGTAGGGTGAGTAGGTAAAGTAGGGTGAGTAGGTAAAGTAGGGTGAGTAGGTAAAGTAGGGTGAGTAGGTAAAGTAGGGTGAGTAAGGTGAGTAAGGTGAGTAAGGTGAGTAAGGTGAGTAAGGTAAGCAGGAAAGAGTTGAAGGCTATAAAACTCAACAAATCAATAACTTAACTTACTCAACCACTTAACTCACTCAACCACTGAACTCACTCAACCACTAAACTTACTCAACCAATGAACTTACTTAACTACTTAACCTACTCAACAACTCAACCACTGAACTTACTCAACCAATAAACGGATAAAAAATTAAGAAATGAAACTACGAAAATTCAAAAGCATCCGGTCGCAATTAACTTTTTGGTTTCTGTTGCTATCGCTTTCGCCCATTATTGTTGCACTTGCCATCACATATCTTCAAAGGGCGAATAACATCAGGGTGATGGAATTTAATAAACTGTCGGCTATCAGGGATTTGAAGGTGCGCGAAGTATCTAACTGGATTGATGAAAGAATCGGTGATTTGCATAATATGGCTGGCGATTACGAGATCAGAAGCCTGGAGAATGTTTTTGGCAAAACCTCATTGTCTGAACAAGATCAGGAAAAAATATCAGCTGCCGTTGAACTGTTCAAAAGAAATATGCTCAATTATAAAGTTTACAGCGAAATATTTTTCGTTAAGGCCGGTACAGGTGTGGTTGCAATATCCACAATAAGTGAAGTTGAAGGCACCAATGTAGCCCATAACGATTATTTTACGAAACCGCTACAATCCGGGAATTTTTATATACAGGATATTTACCGCTTGCACGAAACCAATAAAACCGAAATGGCTTTTTCGATCCCGGTCTATTGCATAGCGCATAATGCGCATATAATTGGTGTTTTGGTATGCCGGATTGATCTTGATAATTCGTTATACAAGCTTTTGAAAAATCCGGTGGGATTGGGCAGTACTGGAGAAACATTGATCGTAAATAAAGAGGGGTTAGCTCTAAACGAACTTCGCTGGCATGATAATGCAGTGCTGAACCTGAAAATTTCTGCGGAACCGGCCTTGAATGCAGCAAAAGGAAATACCGGAATTACGAAAGCAAAAGATTATCGGGGCGAAAAAGTATTGGCGGCATATACCTATATACCCCAAACCGGATGGGGCTTTGTTTGCAAACAGGACACCTATGAGTTAAATGCCCCCATGCGTGAAATGCTTTTAAACTTTGTAATTCTGTTCATCATCTCTTTAGTTGCTATTTCATTCGTTGCATTATTTGTCAGCAATTCTATTTCCAAACCCATTGTTGCCATGAACAAAGCTGCTCAAAAAATTGGGGCAGGCGATTTTTCCATCCGAAACCAAATCAATTCTGCTGATGAATTGGGTTCTTTGGCTCTTGAGTTTAATAAAATGGCAGAAATGACCGAATCGAAAATCAAGATCAATAAAGGAATAGCAGATATTTCAGAAACCATGATTGGTAAATCCGGCATGCAGGAGTTTGGCAAATCGCTGCTCAAACGATTGATGAAAATAACCGATGCCAACATGAGCACTTTCTATATTCTGAACGAGGGAAGCATGGAATATGAACATTTTGCATCGGTAGGTGCCAATGAAGAAATGCTTAAACCTTTCAGTGCTAAGAACCCACAAGGAGAATTTGGCAATGCATTGTCCACTAAAAATATTTTTCACATACAAAATATACTGGCCGATACCATTTTTAAGTATAATACTGTTGTGGGAGAAGCCATCCCAAAAGAAATTATTACCATTCCTATCCTTGTTGAGGAAAGCATAATTGCAATCATTTCACTAGTAAACATTCAGAAATTCAGCAAGGAAAGCCTGGAAATACTCCAACAATCTTGGGTAAGCATCAACACTTCATATTCAAATTTAATAGCTAACGAAAGAACGAGGGTTTTAGCTGAGCATTTAGGACGGATTAACCAACAACTTGAGGCCCAAACCGAAGAATTGCAGGATCAGGCAGAAGAATTGCAGGATCAGGCTGCTGAGTTGCAACAAAATGCGGAAGAACTTCTGGAACAAAATACTGAGTTGGATGCACAGAGAAAACAAGTGGAAGCCGCAAATAGACTAAAAAGCGAATTCCTTTCCAACATGAGTCATGAGTTGCGTACCCCGTTGAATTCAATCATGGCGCTTTCACGGGTTTTAATGATGCAGGCAAATAATAAACTTAGTGAAGAAGAAAACCATTATCTCGAAATAGTTGAACGCAATGGCAAAAGGCTTTTAGCACTCATCAACGATATTCTCGATCTTTCGAAAATTGAAGCAGGGAAAATGGAGATAGAACCAAAACCATTTTCTCTATCATCATTCCTTTCAATCATAAAAGAGAATATGCAAGAATTGGCCGAGCAGAAAGGGCTTTCCATAACCTTGAATATTCCTGATGGCATAAATCAAATAGAAACCGACGAATCGCGACTTCATCAGGTATTAACGAATATTGTTGGGAATGCCGTAAAATTTACAGATAAAGGAACTATTGCGATTGAAGTGAAACATGATTTAGAATATGCATTTATTGAAGTTAAGGATAGCGGTATAGGAATTGCTGCCGAAGAACTTCCATATATTTTTGATGAGTTCAGGCAGGTAGACGGAACCTCTTCACGCCAATATGAAGGTACAGGCCTGGGCTTGGCTATTGCACGAAAAATGATGAATATTTTGAGAGGTGAAATTAAGGCTGAAAGTGAACCGGGGAAAGGCTCAATTTTCACCATTACTATTCCAATAAAATGGTCTGAGGAATTTGAAACACCTAAGTCATATCATTTCGAAGACACCAACATAAGTCCCGGACAAAATACCATACTGGTAATTGATGATGATCCAAAAACGGTAAAACTCATTTCGGAATACCTCAACGAAGCCGGATACAAAACCATCACTACTACCAGCGGAAAAGATGCCCTGAAACTTGCTGAATACCATCAGCCTTTTGCCATAACCCTGGACATTATAATGGAAGATATGGATGGTTGGGAAGTTTTGCAAAAATTAAAAAGTAATTTAAGAACCAAAGACATACCAGTAATTGTGGTTTCTGTTTCCGATGACCGGGATACAGGAATTGCATTGGGCGCTGTTGGATTTATTAATAAGCCTGTCAATAAACATACATTGATATCCCAGATTAGGGAGATTGTCGAATTGCCACATTCTGTAATGATAGTTGATGATAATGAATTTGAATTGACCCAAATATCAAAAATAATCGAGTCGCAAAATATAAAACCCATTTTAGCAAGCGGAGGAAAGGAATGCCTCAAATTATTAGAAGTAAAAAAACCCGATATATTGATCCTTGATCTGATCATGCCCGGGATGGATGGGTTTACGGTTTTGGATGAAATACGCAAGAACAAAGAAACCCAAAACTTGCCTGTAATTATTGTAACAGCAAAAGATTTAAGTAAAGAAGAGAAAAACAGACTAAGTGGAAACGTTTCGGCCCTTATTTCAAAAAGCCAGGTGAATTCTGAAAATTTATTGAGTGAAATTAAGCGGATTATCATGGAACTTGAAATAACCAGAAAAATCCGTATTTCAGAAAATCAGGATCCAAAAGCTTGTATTCTTCTGGTAGAGGATAATCCGGAAGCAATCATTCAGGTAAAAACCGTATTAGAAAAAGAGCTTTATAAAGTAGTTGTGGCAAGTGGGGGCCGGCAGGCACTGGACTACATGAAACATAACAATCCCGACGGAATTATCCTCGACCTGATGATGCCTGATATCGATGGGTTTGAGGTTTTAGAGAAACTTCGGGCCACCGAGAAGAGTCAAAAAACACCGGTCCTAATTTTAACGGCCAAAGATTTGACCCGAAAGGATATGGCAAAACTCAGTGCCAATAATATTCAGCAACTCATCCACAAAGGCGATGTTGATATTGACGGTTTGCTTTATAAAGTAAAACTCATGTTAGGAAATGGGGCAAAAGAAGAATTCAAAGTTGACCTGCCTTCGCTAAAGCCACAGCAGGTGAAAAAGGAAGAACCGCAGCAACAAGCAACAAGCAACAAGCAACCAGCAACAAGCCTTCCAAATATACTCATCGTAGAAGACAATCGTGACAATTTAACAACGATAAAAGCCATTTTAAAAGGGAAATACCATATATCAGAAGCTATTGATGGTGAAATAGGGTTAAGGAAGGCACAATCGGAAAAACCGGATTTGATTCTTCTTGATATGTCGCTCCCCAAAAAGAGTGGTCAAAAGATAATAGCAGAATTGAAAGCAAATAATGAAACTAAACACATCCCTGTTGTTGCAGTTACAGCTCAGGCTATGAAAGGTGATAAGGAAAAATTCTTAAAGTCGGGATGTGATGGATATGTGTCGAAACCGATTGATCATCTGGAATTACTTGCAGAGATTGGGAGGTTGTTGAGTAGGTGAGTAGATGAGTAGGGTAAGTGAGGTGAGTAAGTGTAGTAGGGTAAGTGAGATGAGTAAGGTAAGTAAGGTGTGTAAGTTTAGTAAGGTGAGTAAGGTAAGTAAGGTAAGCAAGGAAATTAGCACTTTCACACTGAGCTGTACATTGAGTTTATCGAAATGTTGTCGAAGTGCAACAACTCAACAACTTAACTTACTCAACAACTTAACTTACTCAACATACTCAACTACTTGACTCACTCAACCACTAAACTAAAAAAAATGAAAAAAATACTAGCAATCGACGACCAACAAGATAATTTAACCACCCTAAAGGCGGTTATAAAAAGCCAAATGCCGGATTGTATGGTTTTGACTGCTTTGTCGGGGAAAGTAGGGATTGAAATAGCCCAAAAAGAACAACCCGACACCATTCTGTTGGATATCATCATGCCAAAAATGGATGGTTATGAGGTTTGTAAAAAACTCAAGGCCGATGAATTGACCAAACATATCCCGATCATCATGGTAACAGCCATTAAAACCGATTCAGAAAGTCGTGTTAAAGGGCTTAATTTAGGTGCGGATGCTTTTCTTTCAAAACCAATCGATGCGGTTGAACTCATGGCTCAGATAAAAGTTATGCTCCGAATCAAGGAAGCGGAAGATAAATTGCGTAAGGATAAAAACATGCTGGAAGAGTTGGTCAGGGAACGAACCAAAAAGTTGACGGAAAGTGAAGAGCAATTTCGATTAATTGCAGAAAACACAAGCGATAATATTGGCATTACAACATTCGATCTCAAGGCGAAGTATCTTTATGTCAGTCCCTCCATAAAATCTGTTCTGGGTTATGAAGAGGAAGACTTGATCGGAAAATCTTTTTTCGATTTTATCCATCCTGACGATAAAAAATTATTACTCCCTTTGCTCGCAGAATACGTGAGATCAAAAGCTAAAAAATTATTCACGGGCAAGGAATTACCAACAAGCAGAACCATTGAATTCCGTTTTAAAAATAAAGCAGGCGAATGGCGTTTCCTTCAAAGCGCACTAAACATTGCGGGTGAGCATATTCTTGCGGTTTCGCGAGATATCACCGAACAAAAAGCTTTTGAATCAAAACTAAAAAGCAACGAAAGAATGCTCCGAGATATCATCGATACTTCTCCAAATTTAATTTTTGTAAAAGACAGGAATGGGAAATATCTGTTAGTAAACAAAGCAATGGCTGATTATCACAGGACAACTCCTGAAAAATTAATTGGGACCTATGATTATCAGTTAGCAAAAGATTATTTTAAAACGAATGATTATAATGAGCTTCGAAAAACAGAACGGAATGTCATCTACACCAAAAACCCATTTCATCTCATTGAAGATCATTTTATTAATGATTTTGGCGATGAACGATGGTTCCAAACAGTGATGCTTCCTTTCGACAACGCTGATAATCAAAACTGTATTATGATTATCGCTATTGATGTGACAGATTTTGTCAGGACACGAGAAGCACTTAAAGAAAGTAATCTTCGGTTTCAGGAATTGGTTGAATTATTACCGGAAGCTGTCATTGAAACTGACCAAAACTTAACAATAACTTACGCGAATAAGCGTGCCAAAAAGTTATCAGGCTTTTCCAAAAATGATATTGCTAAAGGGGTATATGGGCTCGATTTATTAATTCCTGAAGATCGGGAAAGGGCAAGAGCATACTTTAACAATCGTGCAAAAGGATTAAGCCCTCCAAGAACAATACAATATCAAGCCATAAAAAAAGATGGCACCAAATTTCATGTTCATTTTCATGCCAGTCCAATTATTAAGGATGGTTCATTTAAAGGAATCAGAGCTGTCATAGTCGATGTTTCCGGTCAAATAAAGATTGAACAGGAACTCCTTGATAGTCGTGATCAATATGAATCCCTTTTCAACCAAATCGCTGACCCAGTGATTGTTTTTGATCAGGAAACAAAATTATTTTTACATTTCAATACTGAGATGATCACAAAATATGGATTTTCAGCATCGGAATTGTATAAGATGACTCCCCATGATCTACATCCTGCTGATGCAGATTTGGAACAGATTAATAGGAACATCAATGATAAGACGCATGATACTCCAAACGAGTATATTCATAAAGGAAAAGACGGAACCCTTTTTTATGTTGAAACCCATACACAGGAAATCTTTTACAATGGCAGGGAAGCATGGATTACTATTATCAGAGACATCACCGATCGGAAGAAAACAGAAAATAATTTGAGGAAATCCGAGCAAGATTTCCGAGGTTTATTCGAGAATTCACACGATGCCATCATCATATTTGCGCCCGAAAGTGAAATAGTATTGGATGTGAACGAACGCGCGTGTAAACTATACGGTTTAAGTCGCGGCGAGTTTATTGGAATGTCGTTAAAAAACATTTCACACGATGTAGCTGAAGGAGAAAAAAAAGTTCAACGGATCCTGAAAGAAGGCTTTTTCAATCAACTTGAAACAATACATTACAAAAAAGACGGGAATCCATTATATCTGGAAATCAATGCTTCAATGGTTGAATTTGGGGGCCAAAAGGCTATTTTAAGTAATAATCGGGATATTACAGAACGTAAACTGGCCGAAGATGCATATCACGAAAGTACAGAGAAATATCAAAATATCTTCAATTCAATCAATGACGCAATTTTTATTATGAAGGATTACATCTTTACCTCTTGTAATCCAAGAACGCTCGAGATGTTTGAATGTAGTGAAGAAGATATATTAGGGCATCCTCCGAGTGATTTTTCACCGGAATATCAACCCGACGGAAAAAGCTCAACGCTCAAGGCTCAGGAAAAAATTGATGCTGTAATGGCAGGAATGCCACAATCCTTTGAATGGGTCCATTTGAAAAAAAATGGCAGTCAGTTTATCGCAGAAGTTTCATTAAACAAAATGACACTTAAAGATGGTGAATACATCAATGCAATATTAAGGGATATTACTGAACGTAAACGTTCAGAAAAAATCCAAAAAGTACTGTACAATATTTCTGATGCGGTGAGCACCAGTAAAAATATTGAAGAGTTTATTGTCGCTGTAAAAGAAGAATTAGGGAATATCATCGACACCACGAATTACTACATCGCTTTTTATACTAAACAAACCGATACCTTTTATATTCCATTTTATGCCGACGAATATGATGATTCCGAATTATTTCCTGCCGGGAAAAGCATGAGCAAGTATGTGGTAAAAAACCGAAAATCCTTATTGGCAACTTATGTACAACAACAAGAAATGGCAGATAAAGGGCTGATTGAATTCGTTGGGACTCGTTCTAAAACATGGCTTGGGGTGCCACTTGAAGTTGACGGAGAGGTCATGGGCGTGCTGGCTGTGCAAAGCTATACCGATGAAAATGCTTATAATGAAACCGATTTGAAATTACTTGAATTTGTATCTGATCAAATCAGCATTTCACTCGAACGAAAAAAAAATGAGCAGGATTTAAAGGTAGCACTTGCTAAAGCAACCGAATCCGACCAGTTGAAATCAGTGTTTCTGGCAACCATGTCGCACGAATTGCGAACGCCACTTAATGCCATTATTGGGTTTTCCGATATTATCAATAAAGATTTACCAATAGATGATATAGTCCAATTTAATCAGACGATTAATAACAGCGGGAACCATCTGCTTACAATCGTTGAGGATTTATTCGATATTACGCTTATTGATACAGGAGAAATAAAAATCATCCCAGAAGTTATTAACATAGGCTCTTTGCTTAATGAAGTAAAGGAAATAATAAAAATTGAACAGCAAAAACTTAAGAAGAATGAGGTTGAGTTGAAACTTATCATCCCGCCTGAAGGAAACGGTTTAATGATTAAAACTGATCCTGCACGGTTGAAACAAATTTTGATCAATCTATTAAAAAATGCCCTTAAGTTTACTGATAAAGGCTCTGTTAAGTTTGGCTTTACCTTAAATATGGTCAGTGAGCCTCAGGTTACTGAGCGTAGCCGAAGTACCGAACTGAAATTTTTTGTAATAGATACGGGTATAGGTATTCCAAAAGACAAACAGAAACTAATTTTCGATATTTTTCGTCAGGTTGAAGATACAGATACCAGAAAATATGGAGGAACAGGTATTGGATTGTCGATTTCAAAAAAATTATCACAGCTGCTTGGAGGTGATATTTGGATTGAATCGGAAAAGGGCCGGGGTAGTTCATTCTTTTTTACAATACCAATGGAACAAAGCATTGCAGTAAATACTTCTATAACTAATGGCAACGACTTAAAAGGCAACCCGAAGGATAATATAATTCTGGTGGTTGAGGATGATGAACCAAGTTTTGAATTTTTAAAAGTTATCCTAAGCAAGTCGGGCTATAAAATAATCTGGGCCCTAAATGGAGAGGAAGCAGTAACAATATGTAAAGAAAATATGGATATTGATTTAGTGCTGATGGATATCAATATGCCTGTTATGAATGGTTATGATGCGACAAAGGCCATAAAAAAGCTTCGTCCATCACTCCCGATCATAGCACAAACGGCATATGCTGTATCCGGGGACCGTGAAAAGGCAATAGCTGCCGGATGCGATGATTATATTTCAAAACCGATCAAAAATGAGTTGTTATTAGATAAAATTGGGAAATTATTTTCCAATTTATAACAGCTATAAAAAATGCTTTTGTTAAATTGAACTTTAAAATAAATTAACATGAACCAGGTAAAAAGATACAGCGTTTTGCTGGAGCAAGCCTTACTCTCCTTGGATCAGGAAGCAGCCGAACGAATCATTCTGGAGGCAGAAATTGCCAGTTCGCCAATTAAAACAGCGGGTGACTTAATATCTGCTACTTTAGTAAGAATAGGCGATTCATGGGAGTCGGGAAATCTATCTTTATCGCAAGTATATATGAGTGGTATCATTTGCGAAAAAGTAATTGATAAAATTTTACCGCCACAAAGCCCGATCAGAAAAAGCCAACCTAAAATGGCCATTGCCGTAGTCGAAGACTTTCATTTGCTGGGTAAAAGAATCGTTTATTCAACTTTACGTGCAAGTGGATTTGAACTTATGGATTTAGGTGGAGGATTAAGTATTGAACGCATTGTTGACATTGTAAGAACCGAAAAAATAAAAATCTTACTGCTTTCAGTCCTAATGTTACCCTCCGCACTTCGGATTAAAAAATTGAAAGATCAATTAAAAGACAAAGATGTGATTATTGTGGTTGGAGGTGCACCTTTTAGGTTTGATGATGAATTATGGAAAGAGGTTGGAGCCGATTATTATGGTAAAGATTCATCTGAAGCTTTGGGAATTGTAAATAAAATTATGGAGGGAAGCATATGAAAACATCTGAAATGACCCCGATGGAGCGTGTTTTAACCACACTGTCGCATAAAGAACCCGACCGTGTTCCTTTGTTTTTATTACTCACCATGCGTGGCGCAAAAGAACTGGGATTGGGGATAAAAGAGTATTTTTCGAAAGCTGAATATGTTGTTGAAGGGCAAATAAAACTGCAAAAGAAATACAATATAGATTGCTATTTTCCATTTTTTTATGCCCCTATTGAAGTAGAAGCTTTTGGCGCAGAAGTAATTTACAGAGAAGACGGGCCCCCAAATTCAGGACTTCCCCTTATTCATAACATCAACGATATTAAAAAGCTGGAAGCGCCAAAGGTTCGTGACTCGCAAGTATTGCATAAAGCATTAAAATCAATTGAGATACTGAAAGAAGAAAGCAAAGGAAATATCCCTATCATTGGAGTTGCCGTGTCGCCCTTTTCATTACCTGTAATGCAACTTGGATTTGAAAAATATCTTGAACTCATGTTTTATCACGAAGATTTATTCAATCATTTAATGCAGATCAACGAAGCCTTTTGTGTGGATTGGGCGAATGCACAATTAGCAGCCGGAGCTACTGCCATATGCTATTTCGATCCGGTCTCCTCTCCTACCCTCATCCCTAAAGAATTTTATATTAAAACGGGCTTTCAGGTGGCTAAACGAACCATCGCTAAAATTAAAGGCCCGACTGCTACTCACCTCGCTTCAGGAGATTGTTTAGCACTGGCCGATTTACTGCCCGAAACAGGAACAGCGGTTGTAGGGGTCAGTACACATGAAAATATCAGCGAACTTAAACAGGCCTACAAAAACAAATTAACTATTTTGGGAAACTTAAATGGAATTGAAATGAGGCGTTGGACAAAAGAGGAAACTAAAAATATTGTTAAGGAGGTGATTAAAAAAGCAGCTCCGGGGGGTGGATTTATCTTGGCCGATAATCATGGTGAAATACCATTTCAGGTTAAAGACGAAACCTTGCTCTCAATAACAGAGGCTGTAAGAGAATACGGAACTTACCCTATTAAATAAACGCAAGTCAGATGAATGAAAAATTGGTAATAGCAGCTTGTAACTTTTTAATACCCGAAATTGCACAGGTTATTAAAAATGGGGATTATCCGGAGGTACAATTGATCTCCTACCCGGTCAATTGCTCCTCGAATGCACTTAATTCGGCCAAGGTCTCTGAAATCGCATCGAAATCGGTTTCAGCGTCTGACATTATCGTTATAGGGAGCTTTTGTCATTCACCGCAAAATTCAGAAATCCAGGGCAGTAAAGATGTTAAGGTTGTTCAATTGGAACAATGTTTTGAACTTATTTTAAACCCCGAAACCATTTATCATTTTGTGCAACAAGGTTATTATATTGTAACCAATGGTTGGCTGAGAACTTACGAACGCAATATTCACGATTGGGGATTCGACAAAGCATCTGCCCGGTCGTTTTTTAAGGAATCGATGAAATCCATCTTGCTTTTGGACACAAAAATTCCGGGCGATTATATGCCAAACCTTTTGGCTCTTTCCGAATATATGGGATTGCCATTCGAGATTATCCCGGTTGGATTATCTCATTGCAAAAAATATCTTGATTCGGTAGTATTGAATTGGAGAAACGAGCACGAACAAATAAAACTAAGCAATAAACTTTCAGCAATTTCCAAACAAAGTGCCGATTACAGAGTTATATTCAATCAATTGGAAACGCTTGTTTTACTTACAAACGAAACAGAAATTACTCAAATTGCCTTCGAACTGATAAATATATTATTCGCTCCTTCCAAAATTGTTTATAAGCTTATTAATAATAAGCAGGAAGAATTATTTGATTTTAAGGGAATTTTCAATAATGAAGATTTCAATGCTGAAAATACATTTAATATAGAAATTAAACATACGAACGAATTGTTGGGAACCTTTGAAGTAAAAGGTCTTCAGTTTCCGCAATTTAAAAAGAAATATGAGGAGATGGGTGTTGTGATCAGTCAGATATTTGGAATGGCCATTGCAAATGCACGTAAATATTCTGAACTCGAAGATGCCAAATGGCTTATTTCTGAAAGTGAGATAAAATATCGAAGCTTATTTGACAATATGCACGATAGTTTTGCTTTACACCAGATCGTACTGAATAAAGAAAATGAAGCGATAGATTATATTTTTACTGAGATTAATTATGCTTTTGAAAAGCAAACAGGATTAAAAAGGGAAAACATTATCGGACATAAAGTTACGGATGTTTTACCCGGGATTGAGAATGACCCTACCGGATGGATTGAACTATATGGGAAAGTAGCCCTGACAGGAGAAAGTGTGAGATTTGAAAGTTTCGCAAAGCCCATAGGTAAGTGGTATAATATATATGCATATTGCCCTAGAAAAGGTTTTTTTGCCACAATTTTTGAAGATATAACCCAACGTAAACTGGCAGAAGAACAAATCAGAAAACTTTCTACCGCCGTTGAGCAGAGCCCGGTTTCAGTTGTAATAACTGATACTGATGGGAATATTGAGTACGGAAATCAAACAGTCTTCGATTTGACGGGATATACGCCTGCTGAAGTTTTAGGAAAAAATCCGCGCATCTTCAGTTCAGGGGAAATGCCAAAGAGGGAATATGAAAATTTATGGAACACCATTTTATCCGGGGAAATCTGGCATGGTGAATTTCATAATAAAAAGAAAAATGGAGAATTGTATTGGGAACGAGCATCTATATCAGCCATTAAGAATTCACAAGGCGAAACAACAAACTTTTTAGCAATAAAAACCGATGTTACCGAGTTTAAAAACATCCTTCATTCAATTGAAAAAAGTGAAGAAAAATACCGGCTCATTACCGATTTCGCTTCGGATGTAATTTGGGTGTTGAACCTTACACAAATGAAATTTACCTTTATCAGCCCTTCAATCATTCATTTAAGGGGATATTCGGTTGAAGAGGCAATGGCGCAAGGGTTGGAAGAATCATTAACTCCTGAATCTGTGCTAACCGTGCGCAAATTAATTGAAGAAAGTATAAATAAATTTATCAAAGATTCCAAAGAAGAAAATTTCTACATCAATGAAATCCAGCAGCCCTGTAAGGACGGGCGTATTATTTGGGTAGAGGTATCTACAAAACTCAAATTAAACAATGATGGTGAAATTGAGGTAATTGGTGTCAGCAGGAACATTGATCAACGTAAACAAACTGAAAAAGAATTGCGGGAAAATGCATCGAAACTCAGTGAACTAAATGCCACCAAGGATAAATTTTTCAGCATCATTGCCCACGATTTAAAAGGGCCCTTCAATTCATTGCTGGGATTCAGCGAATTATTGAAGGATGAAATTGAAAATGGCGATTTTTCAGAAGTTTCAAGATTGAGCTCCTTCATTCACGAAACCTCAAATAAAACCTATGATTTATTATTAAATCTATTGGAATGGTCGCGTTCGCAAACCGGTAAAATTAAATTTAACCCTGAGTCTGTAAAATTATCTGAATTAGTGGATAAAATTTTTGAATTATCAAACAATCAGGCAGAGAAAAAAGAGATATCATTGAACAGTGAGATTCCGGGAGATTTAAAAATATTTGCCGACAAATACATGCTGGAAACCATTATCCGGAATTTGGTTTCGAACGCGATAAAATTTACTCCAAAAAATGGAGAAATTATTGTAAAATCTATTATTCAGGATGATGTTGCTCAAATTATTGTATCAGATTCAGGAGTTGGGATTCGTAAAGAAAACATTGAAAAACTTTTTTCGATCGACAGCAATATAAGTACCAATGGAACAGATAATGAAAAAGGAACAGGTCTTGGGCTTATTCTGTGTAAAGAGTTTGTTTCGGCTCATGGTGGCGAAATTTGGGCAGAGAGTGAGATTGGAAAAGGATCAACATTTTATTTTACGATACCTTTGGTAATAGGTAAGTAGTTGAGTGGGTGAGTAAGTTGATTGGGTTAAGTGGGTGAGTGAGTTGGGTTGGTGAGTTGATAAGTGGTAAATAAAGTCGTATAGTTATACCGAAAAATATAATTAAAAAATGAGTGATACAAAATCAACGTTTGAGACATTGGAAGTTTGGATTAAATCTAGAGAATTGAGAAATCAAGTTTCTAGACTTTCAAAAAGTTTTCCTACTGAAGAGAAATACAGATTAATAGATCAAATGATCCGAGCTTCTCGTTCTGTTACTGCGAATATTGCAGAAGGATATGGGAGGTTCCATTATCAGGAAAACATTCAGTTTTGCAGACAAGCAAGAGGTTCATTATATGAACTAATAGATCACTTATCCGTTGCTCATGATGAAAATTATATTGATGAAGAAGCTTATAGAAAGGCAAAATTGGAAATACTGGGAATAGTAAAATTATTGAACGGATATATAAAATATTTGAAAGAGAGAAAGGAAATGGGAAAATAGGAGAGTAGGTAAGTAGGTGAGCAGGTGAGTGAGTTTAGTAGGGTGAGTAAGGAAATTATAACTCAACAACTTAACTTACTCAACTACTTAACCACTTAACTTACTCAACAACTCAACTTACTTAACAACTCAACAACTTAACTACTTAACATACTCAACAACTTAACTTACTCAACCACTGAGCATACTCAACCACTTAACGAATAGCATATGAAAAAAATACTTGCCATCGACGACCAACAGGATAATTTAACCACCCTAAAGGCGGTTATTAAAAACCAGATACCTGATTGTATTGTTTTGACTGCCTTGTCGGGGAAAGAAGGGATTGAAATAGCCCAAAAAGAACAGCCCGATACCATTTTGCTCGATATCATCATGCCTAAGATGAATGGTTATGAGGTTTGCAGGAATTTGAAAAACGATGAATTGACCAAACATATCCCGATCATCATGCTGACTGCCATCAAAACCGATTCAGAGAGTCGAGTTAAGGGCCTTAACATGGGTGCAGATGCTTTTTTGGCAAAGCCTATTGATCACGCGGAACTAACAGCGCAGATAAAAGTAATGTTTCGGATTAAAGATGCAGAAGATCGTTTGCGAACCGATAAAAAAGGATTGAAAGAAATAGTTAAGGAACAGTCTTTCTCATTGCGAGAGAGCGAAGAAAAATACAAAGCTCTTTATGAGAATGCTCCTTTACCCTATCAATCATTAAATGAAGATGGCAGTTTTAAAGATATTAATCCAGCCTGGCTTACAACACTAGGTTATAAGAAGAGCGAAGTTATTGGAAAGTTTTACAAAGACTTTCTTCATCCTGATTCGCAAAAACATTTTGAGAAAAATTTTCCGGCTTTTAAAAAACGGGGGTATGTGAGTGATGTTCAGTTTAAGATCCGACACAAAGACGGCCATTATCTCGACATCTCCTTTGAAGGCTGCATTGGTTATTATCCTGATGGTAGTTTCAGACAAACTTATTGCGTTTTTCAGGATATCACTGAACGTAAACTTATCGAAAAAACACTACAGGAGAGTGAAACGAATTATAAAAACCTTTTTGATCAATCCCCTGCCGGTTCGGTGATTGTAGGTTTGGATAAACGGTTTGTAAAATGCAATAAAGCATTCTGTAATTTTTTAGGATATAACGAGAGCGAACTTATTGGCAAAACCATAGCAGAGATTACTCATCCCGACGATATTGAGATCGGAATGGCAGAAATGAAACAGATTCTAGAAGGTAAAATTAAAACCGTTTCGCTTGAGAAACGTTACCTTCATAAAAATGGAAGTAGTTTATGGGGCCAGGTTGTTATTTCCATAGTGCGAGATACAACAAATAAACCCTTGTATTTTCTGCCAATTATAGAAGATATCACCGAACGAAAATTAGTAGAAATAGCATTAAAAGTAAGTGAAGAAAAGTATAAATACCTGTTTAATTCTATCAGGGATGCAATTCTGGTGTCAGATAAAGATCGAAATATTATTGATTGCAACACTGCTTTTACCAAACTCTTTGGATATTCCAAGAATGAAATCATTGGCAGGAAAACATTGTGTTGTTACGAGAGCGAAGAGCAATTTATGGCACTTGGAAAGGCTTTAAAAGAAAACTTTACTAAATCAACCCCTTTCTTGTACACGGTCAACTATAAGAAAAAGAATAAGGTTGTATTTCCAGGCGAAACGGGTGTTTATTACCTGAAAGACAATGATGGTAATGTATCCGGATTTATCGGTTTAATTCGGGATGTTACCGAACGAAAATTAGCAGAACAGAAACTCATTGCAGCTAAAAATGAAGCCGAAGAAAGCGAACTGAAATACCGTTCCCTTATTGAAAACACAAATGATGTTGTTTTTTGTGTTGATGAAAAAGGTGAATATAAATTTACCAACCAGGTATTTGCAAAAACATTTGGAAAGACTCCCGATTTTTTTGTTGGCAAAAATTTTTGGGATATTTATCCAAAAGAAGAAGCCGATCATCGTTTTGCCGCGGTTAAAGAAATGTTCCGTACAGGAGAAGTTCAAACTATTGAAGTGAGTGTTCCTCTGCCCGACAGAACATTATACTATTTGGCAAAGGCAAATCCCATCAAAGATGAAACCGGCAAAATAATTTTAAATCTGACAACTGCAATTGACATCACGGAGCGTAAGCAAGCCGAACTTGAACTTGCCGAAAGCGAAGAACGTTTTAAATCGTTGCATAATGCCTCTTTTGGCGGCATAGCAATTCATGACAAAGGAATAATTCTTGAATGTAATCAAGGTCTTTCGGAGATGACAGGATATTCTTTGGACGAACTTATAGGAATGGACGGTTTATTGCTTATTGCCACCGAACACAGAGAAATGGCTATGAATAAAATCGTAACTGGTTATGAAAAACCATACGAAGCCAATGGTTTGCGTAAAAATGGAGAACAATTCCCAATGCAATTAGAGGCGAGGAATGTTCCATACAAAGGTAAAAATGTCAGAACAGTTGAATTTAGAGATATTACCGACCGAAAATTAGCAGAAATAGCATTGAAAAATAGCGAAGAAAAGTTTCGCAAAGCATTTATCACCAGTCCCGATTCTATCAATATTAACCGCCTTGATGATGGATCTTTTGTTACCATCAACAATGGTTTCACACAAGTTATGGGTTATACAGAAGAAGACGTTATTGGCAAAACCTACATGGAATTTAATATTTGGAGAAATCAGGAAGACAGAAAAAAATTAATTGAAGGATTAAAAGCAAAGGGTATCGTTGAGAATCTTGAAGCAGAATTTTGTGCTAAAAACGGGGACATCAAAAACGGCTTGATGTCGGCAACTATCATCGAATTTGACGGAACAGCACATATTTTAAGCATTACAAGAGACACTACTGTTCAAAAAAAAGCAGTAGAAGGGATCATGCAAAGAGAATCACTCTTAAAAACAATTTTTGATTCAACGGCCGATGGACTTTTAGTGGTAGATAATAAAGGGTTTGTAACCCATAAAAACTCGGAGTTTATTCAGATGTGGAGAATTCCTGCAAATCTGCATAATTCGGTAGATGACAATGAGTTAATTAAAACGGTATTGGACCAATTAATTGATCCGGATCAATTTGTATCAAAGGTCAAAAAATTATACAACAGTAAATTGTCCGACCGGGATATGCTTTATTTTAAAGATGGGCGCATATTTGAACGGAAGTCTCAACCACTTATTATCGAAGATAAGATTTCAGGCAGGGTCTGGAGCTTTTCAGATATTAGTGAACGAAAGCGCTCGGAACAAATTCAAAAGGTTTTATACAACATCTCCGATACGGTTACCAGTAGCGATAACATCGAAGAACTCATTGCCAAAATAAAAGATCATTTATCCGGTATTATCGATACCACGAATTATTATATTGGCCTATATGATGATCGAACAAAGATGATTTCCCTCCCATTTGTTGCTGATGAAAAAGATGAGATTGAATCATTTCCTGCAGAAAATTCCCTGACCGGTCATGTAATCAAAACACAAAAATCATTATTGGTCACTGCCTATCAACAGGAAGAAATGATGAAGAAAGGGATTATCAAATATGTGGGTTCACGCTCCCAAGTATGGCTAGGAGTGCCCCTTACAATTGATGGAGAAGTGAAAGGCGTACTTGCCGTACAAAGTTATTCTGATAAAAATGCATACAATGAATCTGATCGGCAGTTACTTGAATTTGTGTCTGATCAAATTGGTTTATCCATTGAAAGAAAACAAAAAGAACAAGAATTAATCAGTGCCCTTGAAAAAGCAACGGAATCCGATCGCTTAAAATCCGCTTTCCTTGCTACCATGTCGCACGAATTACGCACACCGCTAAATGCCATTATCGGATTCTCCGACATTATAAAAGAAGATTTGCCCATCAACGAGATCATCGAATTCAATCATACAATTAATTCAAGTGGAAACCATCTTTTGACCATTGTTGAGGATTTATTTGATATTACCTTAATCGAAACCGGAGAACTCAAAATTATAAAAACTGACGTTAATCTGGATGCATTGCTGAACGAGGTGAAGGAAATAATTAAAATTGAACAATTGAATTTAAAAAAGGCAGATTTAGAATTGAACCTGACCATTCCCGGTTCAAAAAAGCAACTAAATGTAAAAACAGATCCCTGGCGTTTGAAACAAATCTTGATCAACCTGTTAAAAAACGCACTAAAATTTACGCATAAAGGCTCTGTTAATTTTGGCTTTACCTTAAATATGGACAGTGAGCCTCAGGTTACTGAGCGTAGCCGAAGTACCGAACTGAAATTTTTTGTCAGGGATACCGGTATTGGGATTCCAAAAGACAAGCAAGAATTAATTTTTGATGTATTTCGCCAAATCGAGGATTCACATACCCGAACTTATGGAGGGACCGGAATTGGTTTGTCCATTTCCAGAAGATTAACTGAACTTTTGGGAGGCCGTATGTGGGTTGATTCAGATACAAATGGCAGTTCTTTTTATTTCACCATTCCGTTAGAACTGATTATTGATCAGGATAAACCAGGCATAAAAGCTGAATTAAGTTCAGCATCTATTAAGGATAATACCATACTGGTAGTTGAAGATGACGAATCAAGTTTTGAATTCTTAAAAGTGATACTTAAAAAGACAACTCAATTTATACTCTGGGCCCCAAATGGGGAAGAGGCAATCAGACATTGTAAAAATAATCCTGCTATTGATTTGGTGCTTATGGATATCAATATGCCGGTTATGAATGGTTATGACGCCACCAAAGCCATAAAGGAGTTTCGGCCCAATCTCCCAATCATTGCACAAACAGCCTACGCAATCGCAGGTGATCGTGAAAAATCTCTTGCAGCCGGTTGTGACGATTATATTTCAAAACCGATAAAGAGAGACGAGCTTTTGGATAAAATAAAAAAATTGTTGAGTAGTTGAGTATGGTAATTTGGTGAGTGGTCATTCGATCTTTGAAAATAATGAATAGGGTATAAAAATTAGGCTGATTTTAAATGTTTAGAAAGATGTAACTTTCTTAACTATTTCAGTTTATTTTTCCTTTAAGTTTAATTTAAATACGATTTTAAATATGCTAAACAAAATTGGGATTTACAAAACATTATACTTCTTAATCATCTTTAATGTTTTTTTTCTTTCATCACGGTCACAGAAATTTTCGTTTCTCGAATTTGAGAGCTTATCCAATTTGAATAGCTCATCATATTTTAAACCGCAGATGAATTTTTATTCAAACTCATTTAAAAATGGTTCGAATATTGGATTTTATTATTTTACACTGTTAAACGAAAATTGGGCTCAGGCATATGCAGGTTTGATTTTCAAACCATCCGAATGGCTATCGCTCAGTGTTGGAGCAGGCATGGAAGTAAACAAAAACCCTTACCGTTTTAATGTGAGCATGCAAATTATAAAAAATAAAATAAATTTTCTGCAGATATACGAATATGGGGGATCCGGATTTTGGTACAATCTAATTTTTAATTATAAGGTTCATGAACAAAACTCTATCGGGCTCATACTAAAAAGATACTATGGCCTGGGACTAAACTATGAACATGAATTTAAAAATTTCCCCATAAGTTTTATCATTTCTCCACTCTACGATTTGGAAGATGAAAGTTATAAGCTATTGATGATGATCAGGTATTATTTATAAAAGGACGGAGCAAATGAAAAAAATGATGATAAAAAATTCCATTAAGCAATCAATGCCTTTTCTTATCGCGGTATTGTCATTTACTATATTGGTTATGAGCGCCATAAGTTATACTGAGTTTAAAAAGGACTCCTGGGAGAAAGATGTAAAAACAAGGCTTTTTGAAATTTTGATGACCAAAAAAACCATGCTTGAGAAGGCTTTGTATTCGAGAATTCACTATACAAGAAGCGTAGCTGCCTATGTCTCATTAAAGCCAAATATTTCAACACTCGAATATTATAATTTAGCCCATGAACTTATTGATAACGACTCCGTTATCTGCACTATGAGCTTGTCAAAAGATTGTATTATCGGGGCAGTATATCCACTTGAGGGTCATGAGGCTGCAATCGGACTAAATTTACTTGCACATCCCGAAAGGTTTGAGATTGTTCAAAAAACAATAGAAACTCACGAATCGTTCATTGCAGGTCCTGTAGAACTTATGGAAGGCGGGCTTGCATTTATTAGCTACACCCCTATTTTCGATAAAACCATAGATAAAAATGGCAAATTTTGGGGCGTAACCGATATCGTTGTTTATCAAAACCAATTACTTGAACAAGCCGGTTTGATCGATCGTGAGTCAGGATTTTTGTTTGCACTCAGAGGTTATAACGGACTGGGAAATAAAGGTGCTATTTGGTGGGGCGACGATAAGGTTTTCAGTCAAAATCCGGTAACTGTCAATATAGATATCCCAAACGGGAGCTGGGTTTTAGCGGCTGTACCGGAAATCGGCTGGACCTCTTACCTCAACCAGGATCAGGTTTTGTTAAGCTTACTCATTGTTAGTTCTTTTATAATCAGCATTTTAATTTGGCTGCTTAGCCGAGGGTTGGTAAAAATCAAAAGAAATGAGCAGGAATTGAGCGCTATTTTTAAATCAATGGATAGCCTGATCATAGAATTTGATCATGAAGGAAGGTACATTAAAATTCCTCCCGTTAATCCAAAGCTATTATACAAAACCGAAGCCGAATTGATAAATAAAACGGTTTATGAAATTTTTCCGTATGATTATGCAAAATTGTTTCACAATGCCATTCTTGAATGTTTAAATAGTAAAAAGATAATCGAACTTGAATACCCACTTAATATTGATGGAAAGGAAATTTGGTTTTCAGCCAAGTTTTCGAGAAAATCTGAACAGAGGGTGATTATGCATGCATTTGATAATACAGAAAAGAAAAATGCCATGGAAGCGACATTGAGGTCGGAACAACGATTAAAAGAACTGAATGCCACCAAAGACAAGTTTTTCTCGATTATTGCCCATGATTTAAAAAGCCCATTTAATGTGATTTTAGGATATAGCGATTTATTAAGCACTGAATATGAATATCATATTGAAGATCAACGAAGAAAAATAATTGAAGAGCTAAACAATGCATCCAAAAGCGCATATAGCCTATTGGAAAATTTACTCCTTTGGGCGAAATCACAAAATGATAAATTTAAAATTGTAAAGGAAAATTTAAATTTATTGAATTTAATTAATGAATCTATTGACATTTATATTCCATTAGCCAGGAATAAGCAAATCAGTTATCATGTTGAAGTGAATGATAAAATTACAGTTTACGCAGATAAATTCGCGCTCACCTCAGTTATTTCAAATCTTTTCAATAATGCGATTAAATTCACGCCAAAAAATGGTAATATAATTATTGAAGCAATTGTAAAAGCTGAAACAATTGAAATTAGCATTGCTGATAATGGCATTGGAATTCCACATGAAATTATCCCAAAACTTTTTCGTATTGAGGAGGGTATTTCCACCTCAGGCACGAATAATGAAAAGGGCACAGGCTTAGGTTTGATACTTTGCAAAGAATTTATTGAAAAGCATGATGGCAATATTTGTGTCGAAAGCAGCCTGAAGGGATCAACTTTTTATTTTTCTTTGCCAAACGATAAGGTTTCTGAGCTATAGAAAATATACCACAGAGATTTTTGGTTAACGATATCTGTTTCTAAGATTAAGAATAGGAAAATCTATGGCTGCTCTTTAAGGAACTATAAAATGATACCCCATCCCTTTCAAGGTAACAATTTCAATACGTTTATCTGAAGAAAGGTATGCTCTTAATTTTCTGATATACACATCCAGATTTCTGGAATTAAAGTATGAATCGTCGCCCCAAACACACATGAGGAGCATTTTTCTTTCAACCGTTTGGTTTTGATGAGCAGCTAAAATAGTTAATATTTGTGATTCACGAGAGGATAGTTTTATTTGCTTCGTATCCGAAATTAATTCAAATTTTCCGGGAATAAAACGGATATTGCCCAGTATAATTTCTTCGGCCTGCACATTATTCTTAGAAGATCCAACCGTATTTATTAATTGCAATTGATTTTGAATCCGAACGATCAGTTCTTTTACGCTAAATGGCTTTTTGATATAATCAGTTCCTCCACTTTCAAAACCCATAACAAGATCGTCAACACCGACTTTTGCCGTTAAAAAAATAATGGGTAATGCAGGATAAAGATTCCTGATTTGTTTGCCCAAACTTAGTCCATCCACATTAGGCAACATAATGTCCAAAACGCATATATCCGGTGTAAACCCTTTAAAAGCATTTAGAACCAATGCGCCATCATTAATTAATAACAGCTCAAAACCTTGACTCTCCAATGTTTCCTTGACTATTTTCCCAAGGAAAGGCTCGTCCTCTACGTATAAAATTTTATGCTTTTTCATCACCTGTCGGGACTTTTAAAATAAATTCACATCCACCTTCTGTGCGATTAAAGACATTGATACTGCCTTTATGATGTTCCATCACTAATTTCGCATAGTTCAAACCCAATCCATAACCTTTCACATTGTGTTTGTTGTGGGTTGGCACTCTAAAAAATTTATCGAAAACCCTTTTAAGGTATTCTTCCGGAATACCGGGACCATTATCTTTTACTGAAATTTCGAAATATCCGGCTTTACGGCATAGGTTCAAGCTGATAATCGCCGGTGCTTTGCAATATTTCAGGCTGTTATCGATCAAATTAATTATCACTCCCTGCAAATGGATACTATCAACCTTTGCAATAGCTTCACTTAAAACTGTCGAAAAGTTCAAACTGGCATTATTTTTACTCAAGCGATATTGTAACGATTTTATCACTTCTTCAATAAGAGAATTTATATCTGTATCTTCCGTTTCAAATAAATTTTCCCCATTTTCGAGAACCGAATTATTCAATACTTTCGAAACCAGCAAATCCAAACGATTCATTTCTAACAGCGACATTTCCAAATAATCTTTCACAACCTCAGGATCCTTGCTCATGTCAAAATCAAGCAATGCTTCTAATGCAACTTTTACTGTCGACACCGGAGTTTTAAGTTCATGCGTGATATTACTAATAAACTCATTTTTAATCAACAAAAGCTTTTTCTGTTTTTTAATATTTAAGTACGACAGTCGGAAAGATCCTGCAGTAATGATCAAAAGTATTAGGGCAAAAAACAGTTGAGGGCCCATCGCAAATAGAAGGTAACTATTAAACCCTTCCAATTTAACAGCAAATGAATTATTGAAAATCCTACTTGAAATCGTAATTCCTTCATGAGAAGGCTTAATCACCTCTTTAGAAGAAATCCAAGTTAAAGAAAAATCAAATTCATTCTGTTGAAGGAATTTTTTGAAATTATCCTGTAAAATCAAGGTATCTGCTTTTGACCCAAAAAAAGAGGTTCTTCCGGATCTATAATTTCCCATGCCTTCCATTCGATTTACAAACATCCGAACCCCTTGATATAAATATGCATTCGTGGTATCTCCGCTTGGGACAATATGAAAAACAGGTTTTTTCTCCTTAGTCATCGAATCCTTTACAATATTTAAGCTTTTAATTTCCACATTCCCACGGTGCCTTTCTATGGAATGTGGATCAGCTATGGTCACCAATGTGTCAAAACTATTTCTATCTGCTGAATCCGATCTCAGATCAAGCTGAATGGTGAAATTGCTTGAGTCACCTAAAATAGGATTGATCAAATGTATGGACATCAGGGAATCAATCATTGATCTTTCAGCAGTATCAAATCCCCTTGATAATTCCCTCTGAAGTGTGAATTTCTCCATTCGGTATTGTCCAATTAACCAATACAAAACAAAAAATGTGAGCAATAACTGGCTCAGCAACATCAGGAAAACGATCGGTATTTTTTTAAAAGCTTTCATTATTTATAATGATATCGGCAAAAGTAGCCTAAATGAAAAAGAAGTAATAATAAATTAACCTTAATTAACCTTTATTGGGTTTTCCTTAACCTTGCAATCCATCCACCCCAACTACCTTTGACTAATTATTTCACTTAATTTTTAAATTGGAATTAACCATAAAAAGTATTAATAATTTATAAAAATTTATTTAAGGATGAAAAATATTATTTTAACAATTTGCGCAATTGGCCTTGGTTTGGGAGTTTCTGCACAAGAACCTGCAAAGCAAGGAGAGGTTACTTATTTAGAAACCGTAAAAATCGAAATTCGGTTCGAAGGCATGACCGAAGAAATGATCAACCGCATGCCAAAGGAAAGAAAAATGAAAAAGGTACTTTACTTTAATGAGGCTGAATCCAGCTATCAAAACTCGAAAGAAAATGCGGATGCACCTGTACCCGGTAGCGGTGGGATGAGAGGTGGAGGAATGCGCTTTATGATGGGTGGGGGAAGTCCTGATGAAATGGTATATCTGAACTTTAACGATAAGATCAAAATTGAACAAAAAGATTTCATGACCCGAATATTTTTAATTACAGAAGATCTTGCAATCGAAAATTGGAAATTTACTGGCAATCAGAAAACCATACTTGATTACCCGTGTATGGAAGCATCCCAAATTACTGATAAAGATACTATTTTAGCCTGGTTTGCCCCTAGTATTCCTGTATCTGCAGGACCGGGGAATTATGTAAACTTACCGGGTTTGGTATTGGGAGTTGATATAAATAATGGTAAAAGAGTGATTATGGCAGAAACCCTTGAACTAAAACCAATAGATAAGGATCTCATCTCAAAACCCAAAAAAGGGAAAAAAACCACCAGAGAAGAATTTAAGAAAATTGTGGATGAAAAAACCAAAGAAATGGGTGAAAATTCACAAGGTGGAACCTTTAGGGTAATGGTACAACACTAATTTTTAAAAAAAATCTTGCTGAGTTTTATACGAGGAAATCATTCCAATACAAAGGGATAAACCTGAAAAAATTCATATTAAAAATCGATACAACTTTTAACAATAATTATAGACTAATGAAGAATTTATTTGTTTTTTTAATATTACTGGGCTCTACCGTTGCATATTCACAACAAACTACCCTTCAAGGAAACATCCTTGATGAAGAAGGAGCACCTTTGATTTATGCAACGGCGGTATTGCTGAACCCTACAGATTCAACAATGGCATATTATGGTATCACCAATGCAGAGGGCCATTTTTTAATCAAAGACATTAAAAAGGGGAAATACATTTTACAAACCGGATTTACCGGTTACAATTCCTATTTTAAAGAAATTGATTATCCGCTTCCGTCAGGCAATGATCTGGGTGTGATTGTCATGAACCCTAAATCCAACCTTTTAAATGAAGTGCAAATTAATGCTGACAGGGTCCCTATTTTGATTAAAAAAGATACCGTCGAATATATTGCAAATTCATTTAAAACAAAAACAGATGCTGTAGCCGAAGATTTGCTGAAAAAATTACCCGGTGTTGAAGTTGACCGTGCCGGAAACATCAAAGCCCATGGAGAAAATGTACAGCGTGTACTGGTAGATGGAAAAGAATTTTTCAGCAATGATCCAACCGTTGCCACTAAAAACTTACCTGCCAATTCGGTGGATAAAGTTCAGGTTTACAATAAAAAATCCGATGAATTTGAATTGTCGGGGATTGATGATGGCAGCTATTCAAAAACCATTAACCTGATCTTGAAAGAAGGTAAAAAAACAGCCTATTTTGGAGATGTAACTGCAGGATACGGATCCGATAACCGTTATCAGGTTGGCGCGAAGTTATTTCGCTTTACTAAAACACATCAGTTCGCTGCTTTAGGAATGTTAAATAATATCAATAAATCAGGCTTTTCATTTCAGGATTATCTTGAATTTCAAGGCGGGCTACAAAGCCTGATGTCAGGCGGTGGCGGATCTGCTCATGTTGGACTGGATGATGATAGTGGCATCCCGGTAAATTTCGGACAAAGTGTAAACGGACTTGTAAACACAGGTGCAGCAGGTTTAAATTTCACACGCGAAGCACGATTAAACAACCGATTTAATATTAGTTATTTGGGTAACGGTTCCAATAAAAAATTGGAAGAATCTACTTATACCCAAAACTTTTCAGAAAACGGAAATTTCATCCAGAACGGTGAATTGGATCAGGATACAAAAAACCGAGTTCACCGGTTGAATTATAACTGGAGAAATCGCATTGACAGCACTCAAAACCTCACCATGTTTGGCGGTGTTAGTTTGAATAATGGGTCGGGTAATAAAAATTCATTTACTGAAAGTTTTAAGGACGATATTCTGATGAACGACCTATCCAGTTTAAGTACAGATAAATCGAACGGAATGAGTGCCAATACCAGGGCAACCTATCTAAAAACAGGCAATGGCAATTGGAAGCTTTTTAAATTCAATGCAAATGTTTCGCACAGCCAAAGTCTTTCTGAAACTGAATGGGAAAATATCACCCGTTTTTTGAGTGTTAACCAACAATCTCTTGATAACCGTTATCAGGAAGATGAAACTGCAAAAACCGACTATTCTGCAAATGTATCCGGAACTTTAAAACTGAGCAGCTTATTGTATTTGGTACCAACAATCGTAACCGGGGTAACCGATGAGTCCATCAATCGTATTCTTGCACTCACTGATGCGGATGATGCAATCGCTGAACTTAGCCCTGATTTTAGCCGAAAATACATGTATTTTCGTCCGGGTCTTTCCTTTAAAAGAAATACGCAGAAAACACAACTGGATGTGACAGCCAGAGTTGAAACTTTGAAATTAAAAAACACCCTCAATACTGTTGTAACAGAGGATAACAACTATTTTTATTTTCTGCCAACTTTCTCATGGCAATACGAATATAGTACAGGTAAAAGACTATCATTCAATTACAATTCCAGTTTGAATACCCCTTCGGCTCGTCAATTATTACCGGTAGCAAATACTTTCAATACGCTGCAACAATCATTTGGAAATAGTAAATTGATACCTGAATACACTAACAATGTGCGTTTTAGTTGGCTGATGTTCGATCAGTTTTCTCAAACCTCGATTTTTGCCAGTGCGAGTGGAACTTATACCCGCGATAAAATTAATTTTTCCAGAACTATACTTGAAAATTTATCACAAAAGATCAATTTAATCAATGTTGATAATGACTACAGGGCCAATGCCAATCTCGATTTTTCAACTCCAATCAGGAAACTTGGGATTGATATTAATGCACGCATAAGTGAAAGTTGGAATCGGGGAATTAGTTATGTGAATGAAGTTGAAAATGTAAACACAAATTTCAGCCACACCTTTAGTCTTACAATTAATAACCGTAAAAAGGAAAAATGGGACTTAATGATTGGTGGTCGGATCCAGATTTCAGACGCAAAATATTCTGTTCAGGAATCATTGAACCGTACCTACACAAATATGAGCGCATATTCAGATTTAGGCTTTAACCCGAGTGATAAATGGCACATTTCATTTTCAGCCGATATCACCCGTTATAATGAGGAAAGCTTTGGAGATGCCGTTAATATTCCAATACTCAGATCAGAAATCAGTCATTATTTCTTAGCTAACAAAAGAGGTTCATTAACCCTTGAAGTATTCGATATACTAGATAAAAACAAAGGATTGGAGCGAATCAGCGAACTAAATTATTTGCTTGAACGTACCACCAACGTGTTAAGAAGATATGCCATGTTGACCTTCAAGTACCGACTCAATAAAGCTGAGAAACCGGATTCAGGAATTCACATCAGAATGAATAGAAGATAGAAAAAAGGCCTTAAGAAATTATAACGGGTGACACCCTGAGGGTGTCACCCGTTTGCCACGTTAATACCCTGTTGTCATCCCGGCCGAAGTGCCGGGATCTTTTTTGTACACTTAGATTCCGGTATTCCGCTTCGCTTCAACCGGAATGACAATCAATATTTATAGTTTGGCATTTCGTTTCATCTCTCCGCTCAATGTTACAAGTTTTTGAATATGTTGTCTTTTTAGACCGACTCCTTTTTATGCACGTTAGTTTATTGATACACCTTCGTAAAATCTAAAAAAATTGTATATTTAGTCCTTCTTTTGCACCAAAGAAATTTTTCTGCCTGATTAATTTAACCTAAATAAAAAGCAATGATTAGAAATTTTTTATTGGTGGCCTTTCGTAATCTCTGGAAAACCAAATTATTCTCACTGATCAATATTCTCGGACTAACAATTGGAATGACTGCCTGTCTTCTGATTCTGGTTTATGTTCATTACGAAAAAAGTTATGATCGTTTTTATGACAGAAGTAGCGAAATTTACAGACTGCGGTATGAACGTGTCAGCGAAACAGGTGAAGCAGTGCGCTTTGCTTCGTGCTGCCCTCCGGCTGCACCAAGAATGCGTGAGCGATTCCCGGAAGTAGAAATTGTTGCACGCTGTTTTACCCGCCAGGCTACTTTCACCTACGATGATGAACATAAGTTTATTGAAGATAATAACTATTTTGTTGAGCAAGAATTCTTTGACATTTTTAATCTTGAATTTATTGCCGGCGATCCAAAAAAAGGGATTAGTGAAGCCAACACATGCTATATTTCCGAATCGATTGCTTTAAAGTATTTTGGCGACCAAAATCCCATTGGTAAAACGCTGAGCCGCGACAATAAACTGAATTTTAAAGTTACCGGTGTATTTAAAGATTTCGCAGAAAACTCCCATATGAAAATTGACATTGCCTTGTCATATCCTAATTTATGGGACGTTTATGGCAGAGATATTGAGAACTCGTGGGGTGATAGTGGATTTTATACTTTTTTCATTTTGGTTCCAGGTACCGATATGGAGGCTTTTAAACTTAAACTTGCCAATTTGGTGGAAACAGAATTCGGGGAGGCTTTACGGCACTACAAACTTACCTGTGAACTAATACCACAAAAGCTTACCGACATCCATCTAAATTCAAACTTTCAACAGGAATTAAAAGTGAATGGGGATAAGCAAACGGTAAATTTTCTTTTCATCATAGCGCTATTCATTATTATCATAGCTTGGGTCAATTATATTAATTTATCAACTGCCCGATCTTTAACACGTGCAAAAGAAGTAGGTCTGCGAAAAGTGGTCGGTGCAGCAAGAGTTCAATTAATGGGTCAGTTTTTTGTGGAAACACTGATTTTAAATTCAATAGCCCTGATATTGGCAGTTGGCTTAATGGAAATTCTTCGTCCGGTATTTAGCCAAACCACAACAATCCCAATAAATTTTATCCTTTTTAACCAAATTTGGTTTTGGATTATTTTAATCATTCTGTTTTTTGTAGGAGTATTTCTTTCCGGATTATATCCTGTTTTGGTACTAAGTTCATTTAAACCAATTTTTGCATTAAAAGGGAAAATTGGCATTTCAACCAAAGGGATCAATCTTCGAAAAGCCTTAGTTATATTTCAGCTCATCATGGCTTTAATATTGATTACCTCAACCCTGACCGTTTTTAAGCAAATTTCTTATATGCAAAATCAAACATTGGGAATTTCGATTGAAAATGTTATTGCAGTTAGGGCTCCTCGAATTAGGGACAATGCAAGTATCGGTACAAAGATGGCTTCGTTCAAGGAGGATTTAATTAAAAACCCAAACATTCGCAAAGTAAGTGTGGTAACGGAAATACCGGGCCGACAAATTTATTGGGATGCAGGAGGAATTATGCCTGCCGGGACACAGGATAGCAAGAATTATCAAATTGTTGGCATTGATTATGATTTTGCGGATCTGTTTGAAGTTGAACTCGCGGCGGGCCGGAATTTTTCAAAAGATTTCGTTACCGACGAAAACCAGGCATTAATTTTTAATGAAACTGCCGTTAGATGGATGGGATTTGCTGATGCGGAAAGTGCAATTGGACAACGGGTTGATTATTGGGGGAACATTTATAATATCGTGGGCGTATTCAAAGACTACCATCAACAATCGCCTAAGCAGGATTATGAGCAGCATATTTACCGATACTTACCAACAGGTAGGGATGTAAGAGGAATGATTGCGATCAAAATCGGGGATCAAAACGTCAAGGAAACAATTAACTATATCCAGAATCTATATGATGAATTTTTCCCCGGCAACCCATTCGAAGTTGTTTTTGTAAAAGATTATTATGAAGAACAATACAAGTCGGAACGCATGTTTGGAACCGTCTTTGGCATTTTTGCAATACTTGCGATATTCATCACCGCCATGGGGATTTTAGGACTGACCTCTTTCATGATTGAACAAAGGACCAGGGAGATTAGTATTCGAAATGTTCTGGGTGCAAGTCTTTCTCGTATCCTGATTTTATTTGGGAAAGAATTTCTGATTTTAATCCTCGTTTCATTCGTAATAGCTGCTCCGCTTAGTTATTGGGGTCTTTCGACCTGGCTTGATGCTTTTAGTACCCGCATGAACCTGGGTTTTGTTTTATTCATTATTCCTTTACTGATCACTTTAATCATTACAGGTGGTACCATCGGATCACTGGTATTTTATGCATCGCGTAAAAATCCTGTAGATACGCTGAAGTATGAATAGAAAGTGGATTGGTGAACTGGTGAACTGGGGGATTGGTAAATTGGTGAATTTGTGAATTTGGTGTATAAATACTAGAATATCACCTGTTTAATGAACTACCCCGCAGCAAAGCTGCGAGATATCCGGAATATAGAATACAGTAGTCAGAAGTCAGAATTTTTTTTTTGATATTTTAATCCCTCTTCTGAATTCTAAATTCTTACCTCGAAGCAGAGCTTCGAGGAATACTTTTGATTAAACCTTTTTTAGAGCAAAATCTAAGGTGTATGCACGGGCAACGTATCCTCCATCCATAAAATAATCATAACTTTGGATGAGATGTCATGGATATTACATAATGACCCTTACATTTGTACTCAGTAGCTAGTAGATTAGTCATTTATATCAAGAGTTAGCATCATAATGACACACATTAAAATAAAACGATCTATGTTTTTAATTTTTTCATTATGAGCAGGCATCATTCACATCTCAATTCAGCGGTGGCCATATTGTCTTCTTATGATGGAACTGTCCCTTTTGCGCAAGCACTAAGGCGTTTTTTTGCAGATCAAAAGAAATATGGTAGTACCGACCGTCGTCAAATCGGGCATTTGTGTTATTGTTATTTTAGGGCACTTAGAATTTTGGCTGACGATATGAGCCTCAACGAAAAAATACTGCTAAGCCATCTTCTTTGCACATCCGAACCTGATGCGTTTATAGAAACATTAAAACCTGAATGGACCCAATACATCGGACTTTCGGTGGACGAGAAGTGTGGCAAATTTGGCTTAGATTTTAATAACATTTTCCCAAATATTGAGGCTGCTGAGGATTCCATTGAGAAAATAAAGTTTAGCTTATCTCATTTCGTTCAACCCGATTTGTTTCTCCGCATCAGACCGGGAGAAGCTGAAAAAGTCAAACAAAAACTGGACAAAGCGATGCTCAATTATCAACAGCTTGATACCGATTGCTTAGTACTGCCAAATAAAACGAAAATTGAAGAACACCTGCATGTCAACAAACAAGTTGTGATCCAGGACTATGCTTCACAAAGAGTTGGCAAGCTGCTCGACAGAGTTAGGAATCTAACCCCTTCTTCGATTGCCAAGCTCAAGGTCTGGGATTGCTGTGCAGCGAGTGGCGGAAAATCTATCCTGGCTATCGACAAGTTGGGTCCAATAAATCTTACCGTAAGTGACAATCGCGAAACGATATTGCACAATTTAAAAACAAGACTTCATCAGGCCAATATCCGGGATTACAATTGTCTGAATATAGACCTGACTGATCAAAAAATGATCGAAGATCTTGATTCATTTGACTTGATCATAGCTGACGTGCCATGCAGCGGTAGTGGCACCTGGAGCAGAACTCCCGAACGATTGCATCAATGTTCGATGAATGAAATAACGAATTTTGCCGCCTTACAAAAACAAATCACATCCAATATTCAATCAAAATTGAAACCCGGCGCTTTTTTACTTTACATCACTTGTTCGGTTTATAAACAAGAAAATAGTGAAATCATCAGCCATTTGACATCTCAACATTGTTTAAAGCTTATTGAATCTCAGATGTTCGCAGGTTATGAACATAGATCAGACACGATGTTTGCGGCGCTTTTGCAAAAAAGTAGCAGTGGTGGAATGGTAAACTGGTAAATTGGTGGATTGGCAGATTGGTGGATTAGGAAATTGGTTAATCACATTAACACGTAAACACATTAACACGATAACACTTAAACACGTAAAAACTTAAACACCTTAGCACCCAAACACATTAACACGATAGCATGTAAACACATTAAATTGTACATATTTCGAATTAATGCTGCGACAATGCAACATGCCTGACGGTATAGTCAGGAATGCCACCTTAGTATAGACTCAAATGATGCTTTTGCCCAAATACTTTACCTAACGAATATTTGTTTTTATTTCTAAATGTAGCTATATTTGACAATAAAAAGAAATAAATGAAATTTCTGGAATTTAAAAAGGCCTTAAAAAATAAAACAATATTCAATAATAGTGATATCCGGAAAATTGCTCCCACTTTCCATCGCAAACGTCTTGTTGATTGGCAAAAAGCCGGTTATATCATAAAAATCAGAAATGGATACTATTGTTTTAAAGAACAAGCTGAAGGGGAACACTTTTTCTGGCACATGGCCAATCAGATCTACAAACCTTCTTATTTGTCTTTAACCACGGCACTGTCGTATTACAACCTTACCCCTGAAGCTGTATTTACTCAATCGTCTATCAGCACACTAAAAACAGCTTCATTTAAAACTGCCTATGGTAATTTCGAATACAAAAATACCAAGCCTGCTTTATTTTTTGGGTATCGCCTAATAAAGCTAAACGGTTTAACGATAAAAATGGCAGAACCGGAAAAAATGATACTCGATTACTGTTATCTTATAAAACCTGAGAGTATTGAACATTTTAAATCCCTCAGAATAGATTGTTCTGCAGCAAGGAAACTAATTGATTTCGACAAACTTGATGCTTACTTATCAATCTACAGTTCCAAAATAATGAACCTGAGGGTAAAACTCTTTAAAACCTATCTCAATGCTTAGCCTCGATAACATAAAAAGCTATTATTCAGAAAACTTATGGGGTTTCGAAAGGTTTATCCTCAGAGAATACCTGCAATATAAAATACTTGAAATTATTTATGATGGTCCCCATGCTTCCAAACTTGTTTTTATGGGCGGAACGGCCCTAAGAATCGTGCATGAAAATACCAGATTTTCAGAAGACCTTGATTTTGATAATTCTGGCCTAAAAGAAAATGATTTTGAAAACATTACACAGGACATCAGCAAAAAAATGCAGTTAGAAGGGTTTGAAGTTGAACTTCGTAATGTATTTAAGGGTGCATATCACTGTTATATCCGGTTTCCACAAATGTTAATGAAATTAGGATTATCCGGACATGGTGAAGAAAGGATTTTGATAAGGCTAGACACAGAAAACCAGCATTACGAATTCAATCCCGAGAGGAAGATTATTAACAAATTTGATGTGTTTACACAAATAGCCATTACACCCCCTGAAATTTTATTGGCACAAAAACTTTATGCAGTCATCAACAGGCCGCGAAATAAAGGACGTGATTTTTTTGACATCGTATTTTTATTGGGCAAAAATATTAAGCCGGATTACGGGTACTTAAAACAAAAACTAAATATTTCAACTGCATCCGACCTAAAGGATAAAATAAGCCATAAACTTAAACAACTAAATATGAAAGAAATGGCAGATGATGTAAAACCCTTTCTTTTTAATCCGACCGATGAAAAAAAAGTCCTGGCTTTTGAAAAATACTTTGAAAGTGTTTTCATTTAATATTTTTGACTTTGCAAAACTTATCAGTAAAATGCCTGTTTTGAAAAAAATGAAGCTCAATTAACCAGTAATTACACAGAATCCTTTCAACATAGCTACTTGATCATTGGTTAGTAAACCTGTGGATTGGTGAATTGGCGGATTGGTAGAATGGTGGAATGGTGGAATGGTAGATTGGTGAAATAAGAAATTGGTTAATCACATTAACACGTAAAAACTTAAACACATTAACACGATAACACTTAAACACGAAAAAACTTATACACGTTAACACCCAAACACATTAACACGTAAACACCAGAACATCCTACATCGAAAATCATTCAACAAAAAAACCCTCACTCAAAAAGAGCAAAGTTGCAATCAGTGCCTTCACAATTAAAATTCATTATTTACTTAAAACCCTCAAGGTTTTGAAAGATTCAGACAAAAATTAATTTCTGAAATTCTTTAAAATTCTGTCTGCAGCTAACTTCCCTGTCAAAATTGACATAGGCACACCTGCAGGACTAAACACCCATTGTCCGGCTTGAAAGATTGAAGGTATTGGAGTCAATACTGAACGGTCGGAGAATTGCATTTTATGTACAACTGGAATGGGGTTTTCAAACGACCAACCTGTGATGGCACCTTCAGAACTACCCACCCTGTTTTTTATGCTTAATGGGGAAAATGAAAATTGCCCAATAACTTTTTGTTTTAGCATTGGATAAATTGAATCTGTAAGAACATTAATCATGCGATTTTCCAGTTCCGTTTTAAATTCCTTATACCAGCCATTTTTTTCTACCCTCTCAAACAAATTATACTCTGCAAGGAAACTGATAATCATACCGGTCTTCCCGGGAGGTACTAAATTGGGGTCTTTTAATCCTGGAATAGATATTTCATAGGTATTAAGCTTGGTAAATTTGTCTAACCATAACATGAGCTCTTCTCTTGTTATATTTTTCCAATTTTCAATCAAATTACTTAGTTCACCCCAATGTGTTTCTCCTAATCCCAATTTTGATGGCGTATAGAAAAAATGTCCATGGGCAATCTTTCTGAAACTCTCCAAAGGTTCATCTAATTCCAGATATAAACTAAAGACCGAATCTCCACCACGTGTTTTCTGCATTTGAGATTTCAGCTTTGAAAAATCATCTATAATTTTAAGAGGCAATCCTGCCGTATTCGTAATACCATAAAGTGTTTTGATATCTGCTGCCCAAATAAGACTTTCGTATCCATATGCCTCCCCATTCTCAACATTTACAGTGCACTCATCGGCAAGTATTTCAATAACTTTGTTTTCTGTTATTATTTCACCATTACATTCTCTTATTTTATTTTCAAGAGCTTTAGCCAGTTGTCCCACTCCCCCAACCGGATAGAAATAATCGAGATACAAGGAAAAATAACTAAGAGCAAAAAAAGTAGGTGTATTCTTAAAGAAATGCTGAGAAATAACATCAATAAGTGAAGGATTTGTTATAATTGTTTTAAGGTAGCCCTCAATTGGCATATTCATTCGGTTTATTTTTCCAACCGTAAAAATAAACTTGGGCAACCATGGTAGGAGCTGTCTAAAAAGGTAGGCTTTATCACGTTTCAAGTCTTTAAAAGCTGGGTTTTCAACTCCATACAAAACATCCATGTGTTTCATTATTTTTCGAATAACTTTTAAAAGCTTTATGATCTCAGCTTCATTTTCCGGAAATAATTTTATGAGCAGGTTTTTGTATTCGTGTAAACTATTTAAATCTTTGATGTTTAGTACTTCGTTTTCAATACCAATTGAAACCGGACTTTTCACCACCTCAAGTTCAATATCCAAATCTTTCAACATTGTGAAAATTATACCTGCGTCTTCCAACGCTCTCACGCCAGCTTCAAATTTAAAACCATTTCGTTGAAAAGTATTTACTAAGCCACCTAGTTCTTTATTTTTTTCAATAAGCAAAACTTTTTGCCCGGCACGCGCCAGATATACTGCAGAAGTTAATCCTGCAATGCCACCACCAACCACGATGCTATCGTATTTCTGTATACTCATTTTTGATTTTTAAAATTTAATTAAGTTGAGAACGTTGTTAAATTAATCAATATTAATTTTGCTCAGTTCCAGGCTTTTTACCCAAAGTTCTTTTGCTACTTCATAATCTAACGCCGGCGGTGCAGGCTCTTCTTCAGTCGTTAAGTTGAAAAATTTACCACTTATGTTTTCAAGGTCTTTTGAAACACCAAGATAATAAAGAGCTTCAGCAGAAATATCAGCCGATTTTAATGCTTTGTCGAAAAAATTTCGTTTAAACCATCGGTAAATGGGACCATTATCCTGCCCAGTCTCAGTTTTGACAGCTCCGGGATGCATCGCATTTATGATTAATCCAGAATCTTTGGTATGCTCCTTAAAAATTAGCATGGATAATAATTGGGCTAATTTAGCTGAGCCATAACTCTTCAGCCCAGAATATGATCTTCTGTCCCAGTTAAGATCATCTATTTTTAGTCCCCAGGCAGCAAACCTGTGTCCTTCAGAATTAACTAGGATGATTCTGGCATTTTCCTGAGCTTTGAGCTTTTTCATCAACACATAATTGATAATAAATGATGAAAGATGGTGAACGACAAATACCTTTTCAAGCCCATCAGAAGTCAGCTCTCTTTTTGTAAGATAAACCCCTGCATTATGAATGATGACATCAATCGGAGTTTCAAGTTCTAACAGTTCATTTGCAACCCGATGAATATCTTCCAGTTTGCTCAAATCCGCAATCTTGTAATCACATTTAACCCCAAATTTTTTTTCAGTTTCCCGATGTAAAGTCTCTGATTTCTCTTTATTTCGATTTATACATAGCAGGTTTGCACCATGAGCAGCATATTTTTGGGCTGTTACTTTCCCTATACCCGATGTGGCACCGGTTATTACAACAAGTTTACCCAAAAAATCCTCTGTGCAAATTTTAGGGGCTAAACGATTGTTTTTTATCATCGCATACACATTAGACCACTGATACTCTTTAAAGTATTTCCAGAATTTTTTGTTCTTCGTCATAAAATTAATCCTAAGATTAAATGTGTAGCTTGCCTCTATAAAATTCGGTGTTCCAAAAGGCATTTTTTGCCTAATCGTGAACAATTAAAGAAATATACCCAATGCAAAAGTATAAGTCTGATTGCGTAACGGCACAGGTTCGCCTCCTTCTGAAGATGGCATCATTAATGTATTCCATCCAATAGTTTGACGATAATCGAAAAAACATTTTTGATTAAATAGGTTAAACTCCATACCTAACCCATAAATAAAACTATAGTCAAAGGTGTCTAATCCATCAGTATTTCCAGACTCAGAAAAAGGCACCTGAACCTGGCCCATATCTATAACTCCATCTACGCTGTATTTTCCGCTGAGTAACATGGAAAGAGCAAATCCACTGCTTCCGAATATTTTAGCATTGCCAATGTTTACAAAGTTGTAACGAAAAATAATTGGGAGTTCAAAATAATTTATATTGTATTCTGAATAGGTACTTATTGGGGGTTGGGTCATTGTAACTTGTTGCCGTGAGCCCTTAGCTGTATAAAGAAATTCCTGTTGTACACTAAATACATCTGTAATTGGAAAGCTAAGAATAATTCCAGTGGTAAATCCATATCTTGCGTCGGAGTCAACATCATAAGGAATATTTGGTTGATTGATCCCATACTGTGTGGCAATATTCATACCAGCTTTAAATCCGAATTCTAGACCAGTTTGGGCAGTTGAAAATTTAGATAATAAAATAAAAAGAATAAATAATGCAAAGAGAGATTTTTTCATAATAGCTTATTTTAGTTCAGTTCATATTAATTTTAAAAAAATGTTTATTATTTTAATAATGGTTATTTAGCCAAATTTTTTCCTCATAAACCTTCTGTAAGCTTTTCCAAACCGAGGAATATTATCAAAAATATCTCCCCATAAATCATAATAATCTCTTTGTTCTGTAATCTTACCATCATCATTAATTGTCAATCGGCTGGAGCCGTACATTATTGAATTGGGGTATTTTTTGAATCCTATAGTCATTTCCCATTCGATGAATACCACACCTTTTTGCATAACGGCTTTCACAATTTTCATCTTAAGATCTTTTGATCGGGTTGCCAGACGTTCAGTCATGGCTTTGAAATCATTCATTCCATGCAGTTCTTGTATTGAATCTCTGAAATAAATATTTTCATCATAGAAAGGAAGTATGTGCGACCAGTCAGGTTTACCTTCAGTATTATAGGTTTGAGACCATAATTCTCTTATAGTCTCAATGCATGTAATTTTTTTGTCTATAATATCTTGTTCTACTGATCCCATTTTATCATTTATTTATTAAGACACCTACTTCTTCAAATATTGAGGATTACAAACCATTGTCGTGTCTTTATTTAACTCGAATATCATTTTATGCTGTGATGGACCAAAGTTTACTTTTGCGTTATTTGAGAATCCAAAACCTTCTTTGGGAATTCCAATCCAATTGATGTCTATTTCCTTATTGTCGTTCTCATCATGAAAATATTTGAAAACATATTTAGCAGGGCTTAAACCTTCTATTGAAATAATGCAGCGATTGTTTACAATTTCTTGTGAAATTCCTTTTATTGTGTTCTTGTTTTCATCTTGCAATTCAAGTAAGACTTTTCCTTTGCTGTTTTTTAGATTATTAATTTCAATATTTAAAGTAATATTTTCTTGAAATGAAATGGATATGATTGATAGAATAATAAGTAATAGTCTTGTTAGCATAATTAAACAATCCTTTAAATGGATATTAATATTTATTAAAGATATTAAATATTTTTTTAAAAAATAAAATTCTTAATATAGTTCTATTAGTTTCAGTATATGGGTTGTTTATTGAGGAAACTCTTGTGGTATATTAGTTATCGTTTTGTCACAAAGGCCTAACAATCTCAAATAGCTTAGATAAAATATTGATAGCAGTTGAATTACTAATCCATTAAATAGTTGACTACATCATTTAATAATATAGTACGTTCAATTATCGGAAAAATCATCCAATCATGCTGCATAGCTTCATATTCTTTGTACAACAATGCAGTATTAGATTCTTCAATCTTAATTTTCAGCCTTCGACAATCAGGAAGAAGTATTTCGTGCGTACCTACAAATATTCCAATATTGTTTAGATTCCCCATATCTCCATATAGTGGAGAAACTATTGGATCCTTTAAATCTAAATCACCTGCAAAATTATACGAACAGATTATCAACGACTTTGGGTCAAGTAGTAAATCCTTCTTTTCTAATTCCAATATTTTGGGATTACTCAATGATATGTCTACCCAGGGAGAAAGAAGAACAATCTTTACAGGCATTTTTATAAAACTTTTATTGCGAAGCGTTTGTGCGAAAGACAAACAAAATCCACCACCTGCAGAGTCTCCAACAAAATAGAAATTGTCATTTGGATAAAATTCATTTAATTTGATATATGCCTGAAATACCATTTCATGTGACTCTTTGTAATTATATTCCGGGGTAAGCGGATAATCAATAAAACTCAACTTAAACGAGGATTTTTGAACTAAGTGTTCCATAAATCTCCAATGACCTGATTGTGCTTCAACGGTATACGCTCCTCCATGGAGGAAGACAATATGTCCACTAACAGACTCGTCCTTGGGCTTAAAAGTTACTACATCTCGATTTTTTACTAGGAAATGATCAGTTAAAAATTTCCTTCTTAACCTTTTTGGATATTTAAATCCATTTGACCTTGCCGGTTTCAGTAGTACTCCCGTAACCATCTTTTTTGCGTTAAATAGCTTTAGTATGAAATGAAGTAATTCAGCAGGTACATTCATGTATAAGGTTTTATTTACTGCCAATCTATTCGGGAAATCAATTCATATAATCTGTGAGTCATTATAGGAATTGATCCATTATTCTCAAAAGGTAAAAATATTATTTCATATGCTTGTTATCTCCAACTAACTCCCAATGGCATAAAGACATTGGAATACATCCCATGCTATTCAGACGATCAAAAAAATCACGTAATTGAAATTCTTTACCTTCTGATTCAAGTTTCTTAGCATAATCTTTCATAGCATCTTCTAGCAAATATTTACCACTTATGTAGCTGGTGCCATAGCCCGGTTGGCGCATATAAAGATGTTGTTCAAACACCTGGAATTCCTTAACTGTTTTCATCCAGCCACGGGGCGTATAATCTGAGTGGATACTGCCGGCTTTAGCCATAGTCATTTCATTAGCCTGAGCATACAGAGAACCTAAGGCCCGTGCTGCCCTTTGAGCAATAAGAATGTATACTATCTCACGCGTACGCGGGGAATCATTATAAAATCCGGCTTGCATGAACATCTCCTCTACCCCGGTTGCAATACCTTCGTTTCTGGAATCAAAAATATTATAGAGTAAAGCCCCTCTGCGTATGATATTTGAGTGAGGATTTCTGTCCATGCGTGCCAACTCCAGCCAATGGTAAAAGTGTGAATACAATGGGCGGGGGTCATGGTGTGCTGTGATCCAGAAAAAATGTCTCTTTTCTTTAGGATAGAATTGCCCCATATGCGCCCTGAAAACCGGTTCAAAATAGTCTTCGATGGTAAGGATATCTTCATCCTTAAGAAACCTCATCATGCTTTGAACCGATCGCTCTGCCAATGCATCATATTCCATCGGACTTTCGGCAGAAACTATTTCTTCCAGCGCTCTGTTACGGTGCTCTTCAAGCTTTAGAAAACTCCATGCCCTGGCAAGTTCTGTTTTCATTAACATAACCTCATCCTCCCAGCTCATGGGTACTAAATGGACATTTTCTAAATACCAAGTATAATTTTCCTTTCCGATACCTGAGGGTCCGTTTTTCAAATCAGCTTCTTTATTAAGCCAATCAACAAAGGCATCTGTTGATCGTATGGCTTTTTGGATGGTCGACTTCAGCTCTTCATCATCCATAACACCGGGCTTCTCAAATATACTTTTAAGATCGTTTGATTGAGTTTCAATATCTCTTATACCTACCTTAAACAATTCCTTAGCATTACCTGCTTTCAAATTGATCATAGCCTGCTCATTCAATGGTGGAATGATCTTCAGATCTTCTATTAACCTAATTCTTTCTTTGGCAGATAAAGGGAAATTATAGGTCCACAATTCAGTTAGAGCATGATGAGTAGGCCCCTCATGTGCCGGCACATCACTGCGCTCTGTCCAGACGGATTTGTAAAAAGCCGGATCCCTTTCCCAGGGTCGCAAAACCCGTGTATTAAAATCATAACCGTTCATTTCTGCCCATATAATATACCAATCTACCTTTTGTTCAATGGTCCATTGGGTTGTATCAAATTGCATCAGTTTGTTTTGCAATGTTTCAAATTCAGCCTTCCTTTCTGAAAAGCCCTGCATGGTGTAATCGGGTGCCCCATCCTTTAATGGCGGACTTTCAAATTCACGCCATTCGAGAAATAAGTCTGTTAATTTCTCGTATGATAAACCCGTGTTTTGAGGAGAGTTATTATCAACTGATTGGCAGCTAATCAAAAAGGATGATACAAGAATGACAAATAATAAAGGAGTGCGCTTCATGGTCTAATATTTAATGAAACTAATATAACAAAAATTGTATTTACTCAAAGTGCGCATGAAAATTACTATTAAGGAATATGACATCCGATTTAAGCGCATAATAATAGGGTGACAAGAGAAAGAAGACGATAGATACACCAGCCTTACTAAATATTACACAATTCAGAATTAAAACAAATACTGAATCAAACTATCACTTGTTAACTCACAATATGTCCGGGAACTGTACAATACATGTAAGTTTTGGTTGTAAATTCAAAAACTACAACACATGTCCGCTTAAGTTCAATGTTTTTATAATTTTTGACTAGTAAGGGTTTGGGGAGGTCACAAAAAAAACGAGAAGTCAAAAAATGACCTCTCGTCTCTCTGGGTACCCCCAACCTGCCTGCGGCAGGCAGGCGGTCAAAAGTTGCAACCATTTATGTAATATTTTTTTAAAAAGTACTTTGACCTCTAACCTAATTTTTAAATTTATTGGAAACGATCTCAAAGAGTAGCTCCAGTTAAGTCTACTTTTGGCAGTATTTTTTAAATAGTCAAATTATCAAATAGACAGATAGTCTAATTCTTAATACAACGAACAGACAACCCCACCTCCTTATATTCGTATGCTCTGTATACATTACTAAGATTGAAGCCCATGCTGCGTATCCAGGCATAATTGGCACTGTATTCGTTAGCACTCCACCAGAAACCGAAGTTGCCAATATTGCCTGATATACCACCAGCATCACGGTTTCCACCCGGAAGGGCTGTAAAGCCTGTTTCGTTGGTGGCAGTCTCATTTGCGGTTCTCCAATGTGTATTGCCTATTTCTTTTAATTTATCTCCCGCATCCAATTCGCCTCCTAAATAATCTGTTAGTTGTAACCATTCGGCATCTGTAGGTACATGCCAACCAGTGGGAGCCAGTTTTCCAGTATTTACGGTGTACCAGTTGTACAATGCCCCATAAGTGGCCTTGTTGTCAATATTATTTTCGTACCAACAATAACCGGGAGTCGAAAGCCCAGACCATGTTATGAAATCGGTAACGTTTGGAATATCGGTACCATCGTTGTATTTGGTGGTTTTTAGGTTTTCGACCATCCATGTTTGGGAGCCAATTGTTACTGTATTGTAGGTGTTGCCGTCAATGTCGGTTACTGTCCCTGTTTCTCCTATTGGGTCATCGTCTTTCTTACAACCATTTGTAAGCATTACTGTTAGTCCCATTAATATTAATGAATAAATCAAAATATTACTGTTTTTTTTCATAATGAATTATTCTAAATACGTTTATATTAATCCAAAGATAATGAATTTAAATAAAAAGTAAAGATTGGATACAGGTAATACCCAATCTATCAGACTCTAGTATCTAGTAATTGTAACGCCTTAATAATTGCTAGCATTTGTGTATGTATTTGAACGATAAAGATAGGTAATCAACTAGGGTTGAGTGAATTAATTATTCAAACGTAAAGAACAATAAAATAAACGTTATATTTTCAAATTAAACGCTCTATTTAAATAATATAAGATTAACAAGTTCACTAGATATATTAAGTCAGATAGCGTTTGACCGAATTGGACAAGAAACAAATAGTTGAAATACAGAGAGAAATGAACGTTGTTTGAACTGGTTGACTAATGGCTGACTAAAATAAAAAATCGTAAACAATTAGATACTAACTATTTACGGCTAACAACGTACCCCCAACAATCAAAAGTTGCAACCTGTTAAGTGTGATTTTTGATTTAAAAAGAGCATGTCAAACTCTAATTCTAAATGGCCGAAGTTCGGGTAAGCCATAATAATACCGATTTGCTTTTCAATAAAAATAGCAAAAGTACCTTAGTATCAAGGTCACACTCCAAAACACAACATAGTACTATTGTAAGATATTGCTATATGTTTAAATATGTGTGATTTATGTAATTTTTTTAAGTAATTGTGTAAGGTTTGTTAGAGTTTACAAACTTACCTTTATTATGCGAAAATCTCATAGCGACTGAAAACTATCAATATCTACTAAATGTAATTGATTTTCAATTGCATACAACTTAATCGAAATATATTATGAGCAAAAGAGAGAAATTGGGTGAATTAATCACTGATAACAAGGATCTTGCCATTCAAAACATATATTAAGAACGAGCTTCCTATGCTGGAAAACCTAGTGGAATATTACAGGAAGTCCGATGGTGCGACCAAAAAGAGGTTACTTGGTTGCATCTTTTCTGAAAAAATCGTTTTTGAGAATGGAAAAGATGCAACCAGTAATTTCACCGAACCAGTTCAACTGATTATGAGTATTAGTAAGGGTTTGGGGAGGTCACAAAAAAAACAGGAAGTCAAAAATGACCTCCTGTCTCTCTGGGTACCCGGGGCGGGACTTGAACCCGCACGAGCGCAATGCTCATTGGATTTTAAGTCCAACGTGTCTACCAATTCCACCACCTGGGCGATTGATTTCAATTAATCAATACCTTTTTGAACGTATTTATTGCCTTCTGTCCACCTCCCGATTCATAAAAACGATGCTTTTATTCTCGGGATGCTCAAAAAACTACAAAATCCAACCTGCCTGTTGGCAGACAGGGATTTTTTGTTTTTTGGCAAATTCCACCACCTGGCAAACTTTCAAAGAAAATCCCGATCGCATCGGGACTCCTGAGCGAAAGACGGGATTCGAACCCGCGACCCCGACCTTGGCAAGGTCGTGCTCTACCAGCTGAGCTACTTTCGCGTTTTTTAAACGGAGTGCAAATATAAACAATTTTGATAAATTGCAATATTTTTTATCGGATTTTTTCCGTCCACTCCCCTGCTATTCTCCCAGTAATTTCTTTATTTCATTCAGTTTCATCAAGGCTTCTACAGGAGTCAAGGTATTGATATTTGTTTTTAAAATATCATCCTTGATTTGATACAATAATGGATCGTCAAGTTGTATGAAACTCAACTGAAAATCATCGGATGTTTTCGACTTTCCTTTTATTTTCCTTGTCTTTTGACTTAAAACATCATTTGAGTGCGATTTCTCCAATTGCTCCAAAAGCTGATCGGCTCTTTCAAGCACTGCAGCAGGCATCCCCGCCATTCGTGCCACATGTATCCCAAAACTATGTTCACTTCCACCCTCTTTCATTTTTCGAATAAACAATACCTGATTTCCTATTTCTTTGATCGAAATATGAAAGTTTTTTATGCGTTTAAAACTTTTGGCCATTTCGTTCAGCTCATGATAATGGGTTGCAAATAAGATTTTTGCTTTAAAAAGTGGATGCTCGTGCAAATATTCGGCAATGGCCCATGCGATCGAAATGCCATCATAAGTACTGGTTCCACGACCGATTTCGTCCAGCAGTATCAAGCTTCTGTTCGAAATATTATTCAGAATGCTCGCGGTTTCATTCATCTCTACCATGAAAGTAGATTCACCCGAGGAGATATTATCGGAAGCACCGACCCGCGTAAATAACTTGTCGATCAATCCCAGTTTTGCTTTGCCGGCAGGAACAAAACTTCCCATCTGAGCCATCAAAACAATTAAAGCGGTTTGGCGAAGTAAAGCCGATTTGCCCGACATATTAGGTCCGGTGAGGATAATGATTTGTTGCGATTCATTGTCCAGATAAACATCATTTGCAATGTACTCTTCACCAATGGGCAATTGTTTTTCGATAACAGGATGACGTCCATCTTTAATATCCAGAATATATGAATCATTAATTTCAGGACGAACATAATGATTGGCCTCGGCAATATTTGCAAATGAAAGTAAGCAATCCAATTTTGCGATTACAGCTGCATCAAGCTGAATGGGTTGAATATAATCAATCAGGGAAGAAACCAATTCGGTATATAGCTGATGTTCAAGTTCGGCAATTTTCCCCTCGGCCCCTAAAATTTTTTCTTCATATTCTTTTAATTCTTCTGTGATATAACGTTCAGAACCTGTCAGCGTTTGTTTCCTGTTCCACTCTGGCGGTACTTTATCTTTATGGGCATTGGTAACTTCCAGATAATACCCGAAAACATTATTAAAGCCAATTTTTAATGATGAAATTCCGGTTTTTTGTAATTCACGTTCCTGAATTTTAGCCAGATAATCTTTACCCGAAAATGCAAGATTTCTGAGTTTATCCAGTTCTTCAGAAATCCCGTCAGCAATCACATGGCCCTTGCTAAGCAAAGCCGGGCACTCAGGATTAATCTCACTTTCTATACGTTCCCGAATTATTTTACAAGGATTTAATTGATCTGATAATACTTGCAATGATTTTAGCTCCTGCTTAAAACAAAGGTCCTTCACTTCATGTACTGCGGATAAAGCATTTTTAAGTTGCAGTAATTCTCTGGGATGTATTTTTGCCACCGCCACTTTTGAAATCAACCGCTCCAGATCATTAATTGCTTTCAGGTGAATAGATAATTGCTGACTAAATTCTTTATCCTTGATCAAAAATCCTACAATTTCATAACGCTCTTCGATCGGGTGTTTATCTTTAAGCGGAAGCGCAAGCCAACGTTTAAGCATCCGAGAGCCCATGGGTGTCAAGGTCTGATCCAATACATCAATCAAAGTTGCTGCTCCGTCATAAGGCGAAAAAAACAACTCTAAATTCCGAATGGTAAACTTATCGAGCCATACGAACTTTTCTTCTTCAATACGCGATACTTTGCTGATATGGCCAACCTTATCGTGATGGGTTTCCGCCAGATAATGCATGGCTGCACCGGCTGCTATGACTGCATTTTTCAAATCCTCAATTCCGAATCCCTTTAACGAATTTGTCCCAAAATGCCCTCTTAAAAGTTCATATGAAAAATCGAGGGTAAATACCCAATCATCAAACGTATTGATATAAAATTTATCGCCGAACAACTCTGTAAACTTCTCCCGTTTATTTCTTTGGATGATGACTTCACTGGGTTTGAAACTTTGAAGCAATTTATCCATGTACTCATATGATCCTTGCGCTACCAAAAATTCACCGGTCGAAATATCCAGAAATGAGATTCCGGAATTCTTCGCATCTAAATGTAAGCTTGCCAGAAAATTATTTTCATTACGTTCCAGAATCTTATCATTGTATGAAACACCCGGGGTTACTAATTCCGTAACACCACGCTTCACAATTGTTTTGGTCAATTTAGGATCTTCCAACTGATCACAAATCGCAACTCTGTGGCCCGCCCTGACCAGCTTGGGTAAATAGGTATCGATGGAGTGGTGTGGAAAACCTGCAAGCTCAATATAAGTCGCCTTTCCATTGGCACGTCTGGTCAAAACAATGCCCAAAATAGCAGCAGCCTTGATGGCATCTTCTCCAAATGTTTCATAAAAATCACCAACCCTGAAAAGCAATAAAGCATCCGGATACTTTGCTTTAATGGCATTGTATTGCTTCATTAATGGAGTTTCCGCTATTTCTTTTTTATCTGTCAAAATGTTTTACTCTTGTTAAAACAAACGAACATAAATTATATTCATAATAATATTCACAAACTTATGAAAATAATTCATGAGAGTTCCCTCTGAAGATTTTGAATTTGTAAATAATGTCCAAAATTTAAAATCTTCAGAGGAAAGTTAAAATTGATTTTTGATTAGTTAATCCCTTTATTAAAATTTACTTGTAATTTTACTTCTTCTAAAATCAATCAAATGCGTAAAGTTTTAAGCAGTGAATTAAATCGGCTAAGCATTGAAGAATTTAAAACAAGCAATAAAATTCCCCTCATTGTTGTTTTGGATGATATCCGAAGCTTGATGAATATTGGTTCTGTGTTTCGTACTTCGGATGCTTATCTAGTTCAGCAAATTCATTTGTGCGGCATTACTGCTACGCCTCCTCATCGCGAAATCCAGAAAACTGCCTTAGGAGCAACAGAGTCGGTTGATTGGGTTTATTTCAAAGATATTACTGAATCGGTTATTTTGTTGAAAAACCAAGGATTTACGATCTATGCCATTGAACAAGCCGATGATAGTATTTTGCTTGAAGATCTTAAAATTGACGCTTCAGATAAAATTGCGGTGATTTTTGGGAATGAGATCAAAGGAGTATCCGATTCTATTTTAAACGACATCCATGGTTGCATCGAACTGCCCCAATTTGGCACGAAACACTCATTAAACATCTCGGTTTGCGCCGGAATTGTTATTTACAATCTGTTTAATAAACTTCATTTCAATCCAAGAAATCAAGCCTAAATCGCATTATTGACAATTTATAAAGGTAACACTATATCGTTCCTTTAAATGTATTTCGAATCCATACATATAAAAATTGACACAATAAATTGGGAATGTGCCATAAAAAAATTTATATTTGTATTAAATCTCTGAAATCAACCAATTAATTAACATACATCATTATGAAAAAAATTTATCTATCTATTTTAAAAACATTGCTTGCTTTGTTTATGGTTTTGAGCCCTGTTTTATTTTATGGACAAAATGCCAGAATGTGGCGTCAATCTAACAGAATTGATATTATAGCAACAGTACCAACATTTGCCGAAAAGGGTGGAATGGTAGAAGTTTCATTTGAAATAGTTATACCGGGCGGATATTTTGCTAAAAGCGCTGCCATGTATGTGCAACCTGAACTCAGGTACAAAGATGGAACTACACTGTTAAAACCCCTTACCCTTAAAGGTGAAAATGTCACAGGTGATGGCATTACAATCAATCACAAAGAAGGTGGGTCATATACTTATACTGATAATATAAAGTATGATCCTAAATTTAATTGGTCGGAGTTATATATTATAGCTACCGTTTATTCAGGTAAAGATGGGACCATCGCATCGATTGATGAAATTATGGACAACCCATATTCTTATCAGCTATGCGAAGTTTATACAGCTAAAGGCGTAATCTATACTTCCGAAAGGCTTCTTAAAAAGATGGCTTATACGATAGCTGCCGATCTTGGATATGAACCTAAAGAAGTTATCAGCCCAAAAAATGCTGTAGTATACTTTGCTGTTAACAAATTTGATGTCAATTGGAACTTGCCTCTAAATAGAAATGCAAATACTGAAGCGAAATTCCATCAACTAACTGACTTTGCAAAAGAAGGATGGAAAATCAAAACGATTAGTATTGATGGTTGGGCATCTCCGGAAGGAATCGCCGTGAATGATAAACTGTCTGAAAACAGAGCTAATGTTATTTATGCCGAAGTAATCAAAAAACTTGATCAATTATTAAAAGAAGGTGGCAATTTTAGCTTTTCCAATCCATCACAAGATTTAGAGTATTTATTTAGTTTCAGAGGTTCTGACTGGGATGGTTTTTTAAATGCACTCGAAGCATCTAACCTTAAAGATAAAAAGGTAATTGCCGAATCTATTAACAATGCCGCAACCGAAACTGCGAAGGACCAGGCATTGAGAAGTGCAATGTACAAATATGCCGGTGTACGTGAAATTTTAGCTCCTCTCAGAAGAACTGATTTAGCAATCAATTATATTGAACCATACAAAAGTCAAAGTGAAGTTTCTGAAACTGCACTGAACGATCCAGGTTCATTGGAATTAAAAGAACTTTTATATGCAGCTGCAAATGCTGAAGAAGATCAAAAATTGGGTATTTATGAAGTAGTTATCGAGAAATTCCCTAAATGCTGGATCTCTAAAAATAATGCCGCTATAATCTATATGCAAAAAGGAAATTATGCAAAAGCCGGTGAATTATTGAACAGTGCACATGAAATGTATCCCGATCAAGGAACCGTTAATGCCAACCTTGGTGCCTTAGCTGTATATCAAGGTGATTTCACAAAAGCTGCTGAATATTTTGCAAAAGCAAAAGAACAAGGAGTTGATGTTGACAATTACAACCTTGGTGTAATGGAAATTGTTAAAGGTGATTACAAAAAAGCTGCTGAACTTTTAGATGGACATGCATGTGACTATAATGCAGGTTTAGCTCAATTACTTGCAGAAGACTATCAAAAAGCTGAAGCAACTTTAAAATGCACAAAAGATCTTCCATGTCAGGCAGCTTACCTTATTGCTGTAATTGGAGCCAGAACCAATGATACAAACAAAGTTTTGGAATATTTAAAGAAAGCTTTTGACCTAAACCCTGCACTTAAAGCTCAGGCGATGTACGACCGTGAATTTCAGAATTACAGAAATTCAGAAGCATTTAAGGCTCTCGTAAACTAGTACCTAAACAATAAATAAAAAAGCGCCCTGAAAATTCAGGGCGCTTTTTTATTCTAATGTAAATCGGTGAATCCCTTTTTTGTGTTCACGGTTGATGATTTCCAGGATTTTATTATAATCACATTCATTCTCTACAAAATCGATGTGGTTGGTGTCGATAATTAAAATCCGCATATCCCGCTGTTGCCTGATATATTCAAAATACCCCGTTTGTATTTTTTCCAAATAATTGTTTTCAATCTCCAACTCGTACGATCTACCTCGTTTTATTATATTTTTTTTCAGATTCACAACATCCAGATATAAGTAAACCAACAAATCAGGTTTGGGTAAGGATGCATTGATGATATTGAAGAACCTTGAATATAAAGCCAATTCATCCCTTTGCAGGGTTTTGCCTGCAAATATGAGGGATTTATTGATAAAGTAATCGGAGATGGTGAATGGCTTAAACAAATCCTGCGTTGATAACTGATCCTTCAATTGCTGAAATCGAGAGGCTAAAAATGACATTTCCAACGGGAACGCATATTTATCAGGCTCCAGATAAAATTTTGGCAAAAATGAATTATCCTCGAACTGTTCTAAAATCAGTCGGGCATTATATTGCTCGGAAATTCGGGTTGCCAGGGAAGTTTTCCCGGCCCCTATCGTTCCTTCAATGACAACATAATTATATCTCATCTATAACAAAAATAAGAGATAAATGAATCCCTACGGCTAACGTATAAACTTTTTTACCCACAATTTATCCTGACATTCATCCAACAATTTGTGAATTGATTTTTTTGAGATAGGATGAACGAAATCCGGCAAGATTTCATTGAGAGGGATTAAGATAAATTTTCGCTCCTGAATTCTTGGATGGGGTATTTGTAATGCTTCTTTATTAATTATTTTATCATCAAAAAACAAAATATCCAGATCAATTGTTCTTGACTCATAGGCACCTGAAACTCGAATCCGGCCTAAATCGTTTTCAATTTTGAGAATTATTTTCAGTATTTCTTCAGGCATTAATTCCGTTTGAAAACTCAGCACCTGATTCAAAAAAGTATTTTCTGATTTAAAACCCCATGATTCGGACTCAAATATGGAAGACTTAATCAGAATGTCACCTATTTCATGTTGCATTTTTGAAATTGCCGTACTCAACCGTAAAGTTCGATTTCCTAAATTACTACCCAACGAAATAATGGCTTTTGGCATGGTGATTAACTTTAGGTAGCAAAACTAATAAAAATACATGGGTATGAGGAGCAAAAACGTGTCCTAAAGTGAATACAAATCTTTTAAAAGTCGGTCAATTTTAAAATTATACTGAGTGTCCTGGGCCCACTTACCAGTTAGCTCCTGCACAGTTTGAGCCGAACCCCTTTTAATAAACTTGAAACGGGTATCTACCAACTCAGTCATAATCTCTTTTTGGTCGGCATAGGCTTTTAAATGCTGGATATGTGCCCGAATTCCAATACGCACGGAACTAAACTCGTCACCTCTTTCAAATTCATTGGTAGCACCCAAACCACAAAAATTATTCTGATCTGGCCTAACACTGCCCGTGTATTTCAAAAAACCTGTTTCATGGCACATCTGAGTGAATGCAATATCGTGATTTACACCTTCCATTTTGGCTTCTTCAATGTAAATTTGGGCTAAACTTAAGGCTTGTCGATTATCTATCTTCTTATTATTTTTAGTTAAGAAATATGCAAGAAACTTTTCTGATCGTTTTCCTTCTGTCATGATTTTGGCAGGAAGATTTGAGGTACGCACTTTCCATCTTTCAATATCATCCTGAAAATAGGTGTTAAGTTCATAAACTCTGATTCCATGAACATTTGTAGCTACAAATAACGGAAGGGAGCTGAACACATTTCTCTCAATAATTAAACTGGATTTTTCGGCTGAATAGGTGAATACCAAACTGATTTGCTGAATAAGAAGAATCAGTATTAGCAATCCAGCTTTTTTTGATACGATTTTCATAATTTACAGCATGAAACAATCCTAATGTTCATACAAATATCATATCAAAACGATTATGTATTATTTGCTCAAATTTTTGTTATTCACATTATTGTGTTAATACCCTGCCTAATTCATTTTTTCATACTTTTACAGATAGGAAATAGGATCTGTCATTGAGTGTTCGATCATTTATTTTATAGGTTATTTCAAATACCATCTCAAAAACAATACTACTATGAAACAATTTTTCAAATTTATGTTTGCCTCAATGTTGGGCTTCTTTATTGCTTCTTTAATTCTTTTCTTTCTGACACTCGGACTCATTAGCTCCTTGCTTGCTTTTGCCGAAAAAGAAGTGGTAACAGTTAAGGATAACACCTTATTACAGATAAAACTTAACCAAACCATCTTTGAACGAACTTCAAATAATCCGTTTTCAACGTCCAGTTTATTTTCTTTTGCACCCACCAACTCCCTTGGGTTGAATGATATTTTAAAAGCGATAGATAAAGCCAAAAACGACGATAAAATCAAAGGGATCTATTTAGAGTTAAGTTATATTCCTGCTGGTATTTCAACCATTGAAGAAATCAGAACGGCTCTGGAAAAATTTAAGGAATCCGGAAAATTTATTGTTTGTTATGGGGAAATATTTTCTCAAACTGCTTACTATATGGCTACTGTAGCAGATGAAATTTATCTTAATCCGAAAGGAATGATGTTGTTTAAAGGATTGAATGCTGAGGTGATGTTTTATAAAGGTTTGTTTGATAAGCTTTCAGTAGAAGCTCAGATTGTGCGACATGGAAAATTCAAGAGTGCCATTGAGCCCTATTCCGAACAGAAGATGAGTTCAGAAAGCAAAGAACAAACCAAAAAATATCTGGATGATGTATGGAATTTAATGTTATCCTCCATCTCAAAAAGCAGAAATATTAGTGTTGAAGAGCTAAATGCAATCGCGGATGAACTTAAAATCAGGCAACCGGAAGATGCTTTGAAATATAAGTTTGTCGACAAATTACTGTACAAAGATGAAGTGTTGGCGCAGCTGCGTGAGAAACTAAATTTGACAGAAGATCAAAAAATCGAATCACTCAGTTTGTACAGTTATAATAACAGCCCAACCTTAGGTCGTACGCTAAGTCGAAATAAAATTGCGGTAGTTTACGCAAGCGGCACCATAATAAATATGGAAGGTGATGACCAGGTTGTGGGAGCTCAAAAAGTTTCAAGGGCAATACGACAAGCCAGAACTGACAAATCTGTTAAAGCAATCGTCTTTCGCATTAATTCCGGCGGAGGTGATGTATTGGCTTCTGAAATCATAAGAAGAGAAATAGAACTGGCAGCCGCGTCTAAACCCTTGGTTGCGTCTTATGGAGATTTGTCGGCATCAGGTGGATATTGGGCCACTTGCAATGCCACCAGGATTATGGCCAATCGTTCATGTTTAACAGGATCAATAGGGGTGTTTGGTATCTTCCCTAATATCCAGGGATTGTTAAATGATAAACTGGGCATTACCATAGATAATGTAGGTACTAATAAGAATTCAGGTTATATCAGTGCAACTAGAAAACTCACTCCATTTGAAAGGGAGATTGTAACCTCAATGATTGAAAATACTTATGATACCTTTATAGCACATGTAGCAGATGGAAGAAATTTAAGAAAAGAATTTGTGGACAGCATAGGCCAGGGTAGAATTTGGAGTGGTGAAGATGCCATAGAACTTGGATTAATTGATCAATTTGGAGGACTTACAGAGGCAATAGAATTGGCAAAAGAGTTGGCCGATCTTCCGGATTTTCGTATTCAGGAACTTCCGGTTCAGGAAGATTTTCTGGTGACTATAATGAAACAAATTACAGGTGACGTTCAAGTATCTGCCATTGAAAGAGAATTGGGCAATGATTATGGTTTTATCAAGCATTTAAAAGCTTTAAAAAACAGCAAAGGGTTGCAGGCGATTTTGCCGTTTGAAATAAAGGTAGAATAAATTGCAGATTGTCAATTGTCAATGTTCGATTTATGGCTTTTTTGTTCGGGTTGTAATTATTGTCTTGTGAAAAATGGCAATCAATTCTCCGCATTCTTTTATTAAATCATCATTAAATTTGGCCTTTTTATTTAGTTGCGCCTGTTTGATAATTTTTAAACTTATTTGAGTTTCCCTTAATTCTTTTAATACAATGCTTACTTTATGCGCAAAATCTTTTCTGGATTCAGCCCCTTGCGCCTCACCATAATTTAACGCAGAGCTAGTTGATGATCTGATAATTTGCGCAGATAGGTGTTCTGAAACAAACTCCTGATTTAGATTTCTACAAAGATTAATTATAGAAACAGAAAGATTTATTAAGCGATTTTCAATCTCAATTCTCATGGCATCAATTTTCTCTTTAATACCAAATAGTCTAATTTGTCCAAATCTGAACTTTGTCGTTTTCAATTGAAAATCGAATATTGACAATCGAAAATCGACAATTGAAAATCCTTAAAATCCTTCAAGCCCTTCCTTCAACTTCCTTAACTTCTCTTCCTTAGGCAAATTTTCATAATTCATTAGTGCATCAATCCACGCTCCATACATGGCATTTGGAAGTATGATGAATTTTTTTCCAAATTCATCTTTTAGGTCGATCACATTTTGATGTCTTTCGGCAATTGAATTTGCTTCAAACAAATCGGTAAAATCATTCAGGTTATCTCCCATTAAAATAACAATATCATGGGTTTCCATAACCTTTTGCCGGCGTGCTTCTTTATTTGATTCAGTTGACCTGAGCAAGATATGAGCTTCATCAACATGAGGAAAACCTTTATCCTTAAGGTTTTTCATCGTGGCATCATGAAATTCCACTTTTCGGTTGGTAATATAAAATGTTTCCACACCTTTCGACGAAGCATAATTCAAAAACTCAACTGCGCCGGATAAGGCTTTTGCATTGGACAATTCTATCCACTCTTTCCAATAAGTCGGGTAATCACTGTTTTCCAGGATCGATTTTGCTTCAAAAGGGCTGTTATCCAATACGGTTTCATCCACATCTACAACAACGGCCAATGGTTTCTTATAAGTATTATTCTCTAAAATTTGGTTTAACCTTAACTCAGCAATATTGTATGCCTGATAACAAAGTGCTTCAACTTCCGCTGATTTTTGCTGATAAATGGTGGCCATTAATAGGGAATCATTATTAACAGGTTGCTTTTCAGGAACCATGTTGCAGGCTACAAACAAGCTGAACAAAATCGTTAGGGTGATAAGTTTTATCGTTTTCATAACTGCTTTGATTTTAATTGTGTTCATACCCCCCCGCTCACTTCGTTCGAGCTGGACCACTATTAATAGGGGGACTAAAGGGGGTTTCTTTTACTTCAAATTTTATTTAATAAAAAGCCGCCCCGAAATTTCGGGACGGCTATAAATATACAAATTAATCGCTTTTCAATTTAGTATTGCTGCTCGGCTAAACGTTTGTAATTATTGTAACGCCATTTAGCATTATCCTCTGCAATTTTATCAAGGGTTGCTGCTTCACCGGGGAATGATTTCTTTAATGATGTATAACGTACCTCACCATTTAAGAATCCCTGGAATTTGCTCCAATCCGGTTCTTTTGAATCCAGAACAAAAGGATTTTTACCTTCAGCCTCTACCTGAGGATTATAACGGTATAAATGCCAGTAACCTGATTCAACTGCTAAATTAGATTCTTCCTGTGTTTTGCCCATACCTGCAAGCAAGCCATGGTTAATACAAGGAGAATAAGCAATGATCAAGCTTGGTCCAGGGTAAGCCTCAGCTTCTTTCAATGCTTTAAAAAATTGAGCCTGGCTTGATCCCATTGCAACCTGTGCAATATAAACATAACCATAGGTCATTGCCATTAAACCAAGGTCTTTTTTACGGGTCTTCATACCTGATGTAGCAAATTTGGCAACAGCTCCAACCGGAGTTGCTTTAGAAGCTTGTCCACCTGTGTTTGAATAAACCTCAGTATCCATAACCAGCACATTTACATCTTCACCTGAAGCTAGAACATGGTCCAACCCACCGTATCCGATGTCATAAGCCCAGCCATCTCCACCAAAAATCCACATTGATTTTTTAGCAAGATATTGTTTAAGTGCAAGGATTTCTTTGGCAATGGGTGCACTTTCTTTCTCAAGTAAAGGCAATAATTTGTCAGTAGCTTCCTTCGATTTAACCCTATCGTTTACGCCTTCGATCCATTCATTCATGGCAGCTTTGGTTTCTGCCGAAACTTCACCGTTTACGGTTTTCATTTTTATCAGGATGCGTTCGCGCATTTTGTTAACTCCGGTTGCCATTCCAAATCCATATTCGGCATTATCCTCAAACAATGAATTTGCCCAAGAAGGACCTTGTCCGCTTTCTTTGTGTTTACAATAAGGGGTTGAAGGTGCTGAACCGCCATAAATTGAAGAGCAACCTGTTGCATTTGCAACCATCATTTGCTCACCATATAGTTGAGTAATTGTTTTAATATAAGGTGTTTCACCACAACCGGCACAAGCTCCGGAAAATTCGAAAAGTGGTTGGGCGAACTGACTATTTTTAACCGATTGGAATTTATCAACAACCTGATCTTTGTATGATACGTTTGCACTAAAATGATCCCAACGTACAATTTCAGCTCCCTGACTTTCAAGAGGCTCCATTACCAAGGCCTTTTCTTTTGCAGGACAAACATCGGCACAATTACTACAGCCGGTACAATCTAATACGGAAACCTGAATTCTGAATTTCAGAGGGGCAAATTTGCCTTTGGTCTCAATTAATTTTGTTCCCTGAGGTAAATTAGCTTCTTCAGCTTCGTTTACAAGGAATGGACGGATTGCAGCGTGAGGGCAAACATAGGCACATTGATTACACTGGATACAATTATCAGCTTGCCATTCAGGAACTGTCACAGCAATACCACGTTTTTCAAAAGCAGTAGTACCCGACGGGAATGTCCCATCTTCACGACCTAGGAAAGCACTTACGGGAAGATCATCACCTTTTAGGCTATTTACAGGCTCAGCTAATTCTGAAATAAAAGCAGGGACATTTCTCTTAACAACAATATCAATACCATCAAGTTTTGCCCATTCTTTAGGTACTTCAATTTTGGTTACCGCATCACCTGCATCAACCGCTGCATTATTCATTTTTACAATCGCTTCACCTTTTCGACCAAAGTCCTTTAGGATTGCTTTCTTCATTTGATTAATGGCTAAATCATAAGGAATAACCTCTGCAATTTTAAAGAAAGCCGACTGCATGATGGTATTGGTTCTATTTCCTAATCCAATTTCATCTGCAATTTTTGTTGCATTAATGATATAGAAATTGATTTCATTTACAGCTAAGTATTTCTTCATTGAATTTGGTAGCTGATTTTTGGTTTCTTCAACATCCCAAATAGAATTTAATAAGAAAGTACCACCCTTTTTTAACCCTTTCAGCATATTGTATTTGTTCAGGTATGAAGGAACGTGGCAGGCAACAAAATTTGGAGTTCCTACTAAATAAGGTGCTCTGATTGGAACATCGCCAAATCGTAAGTGAGAAACGGTAATACCACCTGATTTTTTAGAATCGTAAGCAAAATATGCCTGACAATACTTATCCGTATTATCCCCGATAATTTTAATTGAGTTTTTATTTGCACCTACAGTACCATCAGCACCTAAACCATAAAATTTTGCTTCGTAAGTTCCCGGTGCGGCAATACTGATTTCCGGCAATAATGGTAATGATTTGAAAGTAACATCATCAACGATACCCACTGTGAAATAATTTTTTGGCTCCTTCATTTTGAGATTTTCAAAAACTGAGACCATCATTGCAGGTGTGGTATCTTTTGAACTCAAACCATAACGACCACCAACAACCAAAGGTTTGTCAGCTTTTTCATAATACATTTCACGGATATCCATGTACAATGGCTCACCATTTGCACCCGGTTCTTTAGTTCTGTCGAGAACAGCGATGCGTTTAACTGACTTGGGCATTACCTTTAAAAAGTACTTTTCAGAGAATGGTCGGTACAAGTGAACTGAAACGAGACCAACTTTTTCACCTTTTGCATTCAAATAATCAACAACCTCTTTAATTGTCTCAGTAATTGAACCCATTGCAACAATCACATTTTCAGCATCTGTTGCACCGTAATAGGTAAATGGATGGTATTCACGACCTGTCTTCTTTGTAATTTCTTTCATGTAATCTTCAACTACATCCGGAATTGGGTCATAAAATTTATTGGCTGCTTCGCGTGATTGGAAATAGATATCCGGATTTTGAGCAGTACCTCTTGTAACAGGGTGCTCAGGGTTTAATGCATTATTACGGAAAGTTTGTAATGCATCCCAATCTACCAAATCTCTTAAGTCATCATTCTCAAAATATTCAACTTTTTGAATTTCGTGAGAAGTCCTGAAACCATCAAAGAAATGTAAGAAAGGAATTCTTGTTTTTATAGAAGCAAGATGAGCAATAGCTCCTAAATCCATCACTTCTTGTACACTGCCGGTAGCCATCATGGCAAAACCTGTTTGACGGGTTGACATAACGTCGCTATGATCACCAAAAATAGAAAGTGCCTGAGCGGCTAAACTACGGGCACTTACATGGAAAACACCAGGTAATAATTCACCTGCAATTTTATACATATTAGGAATCATCAACAACAATCCTTGTGATGCGGTGAAAGTTGAAGTCAAAGCACCTGATTGCAAACTTCCGTGTACCGCACCAGCAGCTCCACCCTCCGATTGCATTTCAACTACCTTTACCTGCTCACCAAATAGGTTTTTACGTCCAAATGCGGCCCATTCATCAATATACTCGGCCATAGTTGAAGACGGAGTAATTGGGTAAATAGCAGCTACCTCGCTGAACATATAAGCCACATGAGCTGCGGCATAATTTCCATCACAGGTGATAAATTTTTTGTTTTTTTTCATAATCAATTTATTTTAAGGTCTTTATATAATATTTCTCGACGCCCGATCAAAATCTGCACAAAATTAGTTATTTTACCTCTGACACTTATTACTTTAACCCAAAATTCGACAGCAAAACACATAATTTATATTGAATTTAGATTGGGAATAAATTGAACTTTTTTTAATATATTTGTGATAAGTAGGATTAGTACAATCCTAATTATTTAATTAACTTAAAAAACTATCGTATGAACTTGAAGACAAAATATCTGGGACTTGAACTTAAAAACCCAATCATCATTGGAGCAAGTAATCTTGTAAAAGACCTTAATATACTTAAAAGACTTGAAGATGCCGGTGCCGGCGCAATAGTATATAAATCGCTATTTGAGGAACAAATTCAATTAGAAAATCTGCAACAATATCAAACGGAAGAGGATTATGGTGCCCGTCATGCTGAGATGACTTCGGGCATGACAAATCTGGAAGATGCAGGGCCTGAAGAGTTCTTATTTCATTTAAAAAAAGCAAAGGAAGCTGTTCAAATTCCCCTTATTGCAAGTTTAAATGCTGTATATGAAGAAAGTTGGATTGAATATGCACAGAAAATAGAGCAAACCGGTGTTGATGCATTAGAATTGAATTTTTATTCAACAAACTATGAATTTGATATCCACGGCAAAGCTATTATTCAGGAACAAATTGACATCCTTGAATCAATTGTTAAAAGTGTAAAAATTCCTGTAAGTGTTAAACTAAGCCCTTTCTATACAAATCCGTTGTACATCATTAATGAAATGGACAAGATTGGCGTTGATGGATTTGTGCTTTTCAATCGTTTATTCCAACCTGATATTGATATTGAAAAAGAAGTACATCATTTTCCATACAACCTAAGCCATCATGAGGACAATCGTTTGGCATTGCGTTATTCCGGACTATTGTATGGCAACATAAAAGCAGATATCTGCAGCAATACAGGAATACTCTCCGGATCCGATGTTATAAAAATGTTGCTTGCAGGAGCCAATTGTGTTCAGGTTGTTAGTGCTGTATATCAGAAAGGGCCAAAACAAATAAGTAAAATGCTTGAAGAGCTTGAAGTCTGGATGAAACACAAAGGTTATAAATCAATCAGTGACTTCAGGGGCAAACTTGCAAAGAAAAACATGACAGATATTTATGCCTACAAACGTGCTCAATATGTTGACATTCTGATGAAATCGGATGAAATATTTAAAAAATATCCTATCGCCTAATTTGGAAAATTAAAAAGGGACCGGAAATTCAGTCCCTTTTTTATTTCACCATAATGATTCATTCCAGGATTTTCTAAAAATCAGATGTGCCGTATCATTTTCTGCAGTATACCCATTTTCCCCATTATAAATATAAATCAGCGACAATTTCAATTCCGGATTTCCATAATTTGAATCATAATACTCGGCTATTTCATTGGCCGTTATAAATGGTTTTCCAAACATACTGCTAAGTGGGAACAGGTTACTATTTTCATATGCCCTATAAACAAGTTCGGTGCATGCAATCTCAGTATCTGTTGAAAAATCAAAATTATAATCATACGGTTTAGAAACAAATCCGAATGTTTTATAAATTGCTTCAGCAACTTCTCTCTTGGATATTATCGGACGTAAAACAACAATTCCATCTTTTTGTGCCCCTTCAGTAAAAGATGATAAAATAACACCTTCACTTTTTGCTTCGATGATATTTTTTTCATTTCGCTTATCTCTATTTGCCTCATAAATCAAATCGAATTTATGTTGTAATAAATCTTCCAGATTGCCTGAAGGTACTCCGCATGTTTTTACCCAATCAGCACAAGCAATATCATTATTAAATAATTCTTCTCTTTCTTTAGTTGTTCCAATGTAAAATCCGGCATGTGTCCAAAAGCCCGGGATGCCAATATTCGAAATATAATAATCGCTTCTGTTCAGAAAAATATCTCCCGGCCGAATCAAATTACGCAACCTTTTAAGTTCAATCTTGCTAATGGTATTGGTTGATGATTCTATGACTTTTGTGTCGCCTGCCCAGGCAAAAACCCAAGCCTTAAATGGGTAAACATTTGGATGAAAAAAAAATCTTTTTATTACTGCCGAAACGACAACTATAATGATTAGAATACCTATAATTCGCCAAACTCTTTTCATTTTATCGAATCGTTATTTCATCCACAAAAATCCAGGCTTTATTACCGGCTCCGACGTGCCAATCGGGACAAACCTCAATATTTTTTGCAAATACTTTGATGTAACGTGCTTTTTCATTCACGTATTTTACTCCAAACTCTTTAACAACTCCTCCATCTATCTTTTGGTCAACATCGTTTTCGAGCTTTGATATCTTCTTAAAATTTTGCCCGTCATCGGAAATAAAAAATTCAACAAACAACGGCATCCAAATCCAGGAGTTTTGTTCCTGATGAAACCCGGCTGAAAGTTCACTGATTTGTTGAGATTCACCTAAATCAACCAATGCCTCAAAATCAACCCCATAATATCCTTGCCAGGCACCCGTTCTAAAGTTTTCTCCTCCACGAATAAAATCAAGTAATGCTTGCTCTCCGCCAGCGGTGTATTGTGGGCTATAGGCATTCTTCATCCTAACTTTTCTACCTCCTTGAATTTTATTGTATTCAGCATTTGCAACTTTTGATGGTACGCCATTCAGATAGGCAACTGCTTTAAAATTGGTGCCCTTAAAAATTGTAATCGGACCCTCATATTTTTTAGTATTTTGATTTGGATCGTTTCCATCAGTTGTATAAAATATTTCTGAATCCGGATCTATAGAAGCCAATTCAACGACCAATTCATTGGTAAAAGTCCTGGATTCAGATTTGAAATAAGGAACCGGAGAAATCAGATGATCAGTAATTGAAGATGTTGGACAATCTTCAGCCTTGGTTCCCCAATCGGAAGGCGTTGAACCCATTACATATAAGAATTCACCACCTTCCATCAACATTTCGTGGGTGAAGAAAGATTTTGAATAATCCGCGCCATTATATTTTATGGTTTGAATATAGCTGTTTTCCTTACTCAGATTTTCAGATTTGATAGTGAGTTTTTTCCCATTTTCAAGATTAAGGCTGATTTCATCAAACAAGGGAGTACCAATAATATACTGATTATCGCCGGGACAAACAGGATAAAACCCTAAAGCACTCAAAACATACCAGGCCGACATCTGACCGCAATCTTCATTGCCGCACAATCCGTCAGGCTGATCAGTATAAAGTTCATCCATGATTTTTCGAAGCACCTTTGCTCCTTTGGCAGGAGCTCCAATATAATTGTATAAATAAGCCATGTGATGACTGGGTTCGTTGCCATGGGCATATTGTCCGATTAAACCCGTAATGTCCGATTGCTGACGCCCGGAAAGTCCTTCACTTGAATTGAAAAGCTCATCCAGCTTAGCTTCAAATTGATTTTTTCCTCCCAGCAAATTGATCAAGCCATTCACATCGTGCGGGACAAAGAAATTATACTGCCATGTATTGGCCTCTGTCAACATAAAATTTACCTGTGTCGGATCAAATGGGCTAACAAATGCTCCATTAATTTTGCCCCTCATAAATCCGGTTTCTTTATCAAAAATATTTTTATAAAACTGTGCACGTTCAATGAATTCCAAATAAATATCTTCCTTCCCCAAATCTTTTGCCATCATTGCAATGCACCAATCATCGTAAGCATATTCCAACGTTTTTGAAACCGATTCGCCTTCTTTTCCTGCCGGGATATAGCCTTCTTCTTTTAGAAATTTCAAGCCGAATTGATCGGCATGTGCACTGGCAACCATTGCTGCCAATGCTTTTTCAACATCATAATCACGAATACCCTTTTTAAAAGCATCGTATATGACCGAAATGGCATGATACCCAATCATGCAATTGGTTTCATTCCCCGCCAGTTCCCAAACAGGTAACAATCCTCCTTTATCATACATATCCAACATCGAAACGATGAACTCATTGGTTCTTTTCTGTTCAATCATGGTAAACAAGGGATGTGCTGCCCGAAAAGTATCCCATAAAGAAAAAACAGTATACATCTTATATTCCCCTTTATGTTTTTCGCCATCATGCCCACGATATTCTCCATTGATGTCCGAAAAAAGATTGGGGTTCAGCAAGCTGTGATAAAGTGCGGTATAAAAAGTAGTTTTTTGTGCATCGGTGCCACCTTTAATTTGAATTCTGGAAAGTTGCTCCATCCATGAATTTTGTGCATTCATCCTAATATTCTCAAAATTCCATTCGGTGTTTTCACCTAAATTCAGTTTTGCATTTTCACTACTGACCGCACTAATTCCAACTTTTACATAAACAGCCTCATCTTTTTGGGTTTCGAATTGAACAAATGCTTTCAGGTTTTTTGATGTAATTTCCTTATTTAACTCTTCAATACTGATCCCTTCCGATAGCATTCCGAAATCCTTAAACTCCTTTGAAAATTCTAAATAAAAATATATTCGTTGATCTTTGGCCCAACCCTGAGTTTTCCGATAACCTACAATACTTTTATGATCAAGGATTCTAATTCCCAAATCATTGATTTTATCACTGGTAACAGCCTCTGTCAAATCAATGATAACGTTCGCTTGGTTAGTTTCCGGAAAAACGTATTTATGAAATCCAAACCTTTCACCAACCGTTAATTCCACCCTAATATCGTAATCGTCGAGATGTACCGAATAATAACCTGGACTTGCTATTTCGCTAATATGAGAGAATCTTGATCGATACCCAGATGAAGGATTCTTTTCTTCTCCGGGGAAAAGCTGAACTTCACCAACAGTTGGCATTAATCGAATATCGCCATAATCACCAACCCCTGTTCCACTCAAATGGGTGTGGCTAAATCCCATGATCGTCGAATCGGAATAATGATACCCCGAGCAAGCATCCCAATTATCTTTTCGGGTATCCGGGCTCAGTTGAACCATCCCAAATGGCAGGGCTGCACCCGGGTAGGTATGGCCGTGTCCATCCGTTCCAATAAATGGATTAACGTATTCAACAATTGTCTTTTCCTGTTGGGAACATGAAGGTATCATGACAGATATCATTAAAACTCCAATAAGATTTAACCTGTTCATCACATCAATGTTAGTTAATGATTATTTCATCTGCAAAAATCCAAGATTTGCTTCCCGCAGCCGGATGCCACTTTGGACAAATTCCAATATTCTTTGCAAAAACTTTTAAATACCTAACAGAATGATCTCCGCTGCTAACATAGATATAATCTTTCCGTTGGGCTTTTTCATCTTTCAACGAAATTTCCGTTGGGATATTTGCAAGCTTTTTAAATTCCTTGCCATCATCTGATATATAAATATCAACGTATTCGGGAAAGAAAATCCAACTTGACTGTCGTTGAAAAAATCCGATTTCAATCTTATTGAAGCTTGTAGGTTTCCCAAAATCAATTACAGCCTCCAAATTATCTCCTTGAAAACCTTGCCAGAAACCATTATTGTGCTTTTCACCCCCTTTAATTCCATCCAAAAGAGCATCCTCACGTCCACCCGTATAAAGGTTGCTAAATTGCTGCTTTAAAGTTATTTTCTTACCCAATGCCTTATGAACAAAAACCTCTTGCCTGCTTATTTTTTCTTTTAATATTCCGTCAACAAATATTCCTGCATTTATGCTGCACGATTTCTCAATTTCGAATGGATTCCTGTAAAAAATTGAGCTTGTATCAGGAGTACTTCCATCTATCGTATAATAAATTTTTGCTTCCCAAATCTCAGATTCAAGTTTCACTTTTGTAGTCCCCAAAGTATCAGTTTCTGTAACAAAATCTACCTTATAAGAACCCTTGGAGTAATTAATATCTTTGTGATCCAAGATTTTAAAATGTTCCTGAAGTCGGCGATTAAAATGGTTGAAATCCCTTTTCTTTTTCATGGTCCATGCAACTTCAGCCAGAGCCAGCATTCTTGGGACTGCCATGTATTCAGCATGTTCGGGTGTAGCAATATATTCGGTCCAGATATTGGCCTGAGTTCCCAGCACGTGTTTTGCTTCTTCTTCCGATAATTCGGGAGTAACAGGTTCAAACGAATACACTTTCTTTAAAGTAGTGAATCCGCCAATGGCGACAGGTTCAAATTCGGGATCGGCCTGATAATAGTCAAAATAACAATGTGAAACCGGTGTCATGATCACGTCGTGCCCTTGTTTTGCAGCATCGATGCCACCCTGCATGCCACGCCACGACATGACCGTTGCTTCGGGAGCAAGACCACCTTCTAAAATTTCATCCCACCCAATTATTTTCTTTCCTTTAGAAATAACATACGCCTCAATCCTCTTAATGAAATAACTCTGCAGTTCAGCCTCATCTTTCAATCCTTCTTTTTTAATCCGGGCCTGACATAATTTACATTTTTTCCATTCGGTTTTATCAGCTTCATCCCCGCCAATGTGAATATATTCTGACGGGAATAGCTCAATCACTTCATCCAAAACACCTTCCAGAAATTTAAAAGTTTCTTCTTTTCCGGCACAAAAAATATCTGCATTTGGCCAATAAGATCCCGGGATAACCGTCAACTTTTTACCGGTACATGATAATTCGGGATAAGCCGCAAAAACTTCACGGGTATGACCCGGCATCTCTATTTCAGGAATTATGGTAATGTAACGATCCTGCGCGTATTTGATGATTTCTTTAACTTCTTCCTGGGTATAAAAACCACCATAAGTTGCTTCTTCTCCTGGCTTTTGAAGTTCCCTTTCACGCCAAGGAAAGTTTTCCCTATCTACTCGCCATGCAGCCACCTCGGTTAAAAGCGGATATTTTTTAATTTCAATTCGCCACCCATTATCATCAGTTAAATGCCAGTGAAAAGTATTGAATTTATAGGTAGCCATGAGGTCGATGAATTTCAGGATAAATTCTTTCGGAAAGAAATGCCTTGACACATCTAAATGCATTCCCCGGTAGGTAAATCTTGGGCTATCATTCAGATTGACGCCCGGAATTTCGAACCGCCCGTAATTTTCAGCAGTTATAACTTCAATCGGGATCAATTGCAAAAAAGATTGAATTGCGTAAAACAAACCCTTTCCGGTTCTGGATTCCAAAATATAATTTGAATTCCTGTAAGCAATCTGATATGCTTCATCACTCTCATTATGCATACTTGTATGCAAGAGAACGATATCGCCATTTACTTCCCTTGCTTCATCATAAAGAATAACCGGAAGTTCCAGACCACTTATTTTACGAAGGGCCGAAGCGAGATATCCACCCAGCATCCTCATTTCATCATTATCAACCTGCAACACGATTTTAGTTTCGTCATTGACTTTAAAGTAGGAATTAGCCATAAACAAATTCGATGGCCTGGGAATAATATTGACCTCAGAACTGATTGGTTGTTGTTCGCAGGATGTGTAAAACAAAGCGAACAGCATGATTACTGGAAAAATAAATAGCCTTTTCATCTGTTTATAATTTTTATTTTCATTTGTCAGATGGAACTCCCAAAAAGTTTGCCTACACACGAAATGATGTCAGATATTATCATCATTTTCGTGAATGCTAAACTTTCATTAAGGTCGTTTCATTTTTTATGATTTTAGATAACTATCCGAATCAATTAAAGTATTCTTATCATTTTGATATAGCGCGTAATTAAATCCCGGGTGGATGCAATAAGATCCAACTTCTGCCGATTTATTGATTGCCAAATACCCTACTTGAAATTCCTTGTAATTTTTCAATTTAGTCACAATTCTTTTTACCGCCTCCTCACAGGCTTCCTGTGGGTTCATTCCATTGCGCATCAACTCGACTACAAGAAAAGTACCCAACGTTTTCATCACCAACTCACCTTGTCCTGTAGCAACAGCACCTCCAACTTCATTATCGATATATAATCCGGCACCTATGATTGGAGAATCACCTACCCTTCCATGATATTTAAAAGCCGCACCGCTGGTTGTGCAGGCTCCGGCTATATCGCATGCCTCATCAATAGCCAACATTCCGATCGTATCATGATTTTCTGCATTAATTTTAGGAAGATATTTTGAGTTTACTTTCCATTCTTCCCATGCTTTTTTTGCCTGATCGGTCAATAAGTTTTCTTTCACAAAACCTTGATCAAGCGCAAACTGCAATGCACCTTCACCTGAAAGCATTACATGCGGGGTTTCTTCCATCACTTTTCGGGCAACAGAAATCGGATGTTTGATGTGTTGAAGAAAGGAAACAGAGCCACAATCCCCATCTTTATTCATGATACATGCATCGAGGGTTACATGTCCATCACGATCGGGAAAGCCTCCATATCCAACCGACATTACGTTTGGATCAGCTTCAGGTATTTGTACTCCTTGCTCTACTGCATCCAGCGAATTTCCTCCCGTTGCAAGCACTTTCCATGCAGCTTCATTGGCCGGGATCCCATGATTCCAGGTTGAAATTACCATGGGTATCATTCCCTTTTTTGCTTGTGAATCTTCTTTTGTCAAGCCTTTAACATTTGCAAATACCGGTTTCACCATAGCACCTAAAGCAACTGCGGATGATGCGGCAATAAATTTTCTTCTGCTTATCATAATTAAATTGATTTTTCAGATTTCAGAATATATCCTTTTAATCCATAAAAGGCAATATACAGATAACAAAATATTGGAACAATAAATGAAAGATGAACACCATAGGCATCTGCCATCATTCCTTGAAATACCGGGACCAAAGCACCGCCAAGAATCGCCATAACGAGCAAGGATGAGCCCTGGCTTGTATATTTACCTATACCTGCTATTGCCAAAGTAAAAATATTCGACCACATAATTGAATTGAACAACCCTATCCCGATTACCGCCCACATGGCAACTACGCCGTTCGTTAGTAAAGCGGTTACCAATAATATTACCGAGATAAAGGCAAAGACAAAAAGGGTTCGGTTGGGCAATGATTTCCCAATTAAAAATCCGATAAAATTGATCATAAGAAAGATTGAATAGATAGCGGCTGTTCGAAGATCATTAAAATAAAGAATGACCAAAAACGCAATGACCGGAATTCCTATCATGCTTAGGTATTTTAGGGCTATATTTTTCATTTTACTCAATGAGATTGCTCCCATAAATCGCCCAATCATCAATCCACCCCAATAAAAAGCCACAAACTTACTTGCCTCCGACGAATCTAAACCTGCAATATTTTCCAATCCTAAATAACTGATTAAAATACTGCCAATACTCACCTCTCCTCCAACATACATGAATATGGCAATAATTCCAAATATCAAGTGTTTGTGCTTTAAAACACTGAGCCCTTTTTCAAGCGTTTCATCTTTAGTGAGCCGAGGTAAATCAGACAGTTTTATTAAAACTGCCAATAAAATAAATATTCCTGTAAAGAATAAGTAAGGAACCTGAACTGCATCTGCTCCATTAATATCACCTCCGACAAAATACTTAAAAATTAAGTATCCACCAATGAGTGGCCCGATGGTTGTTCCAAGAGAATTAAATCCCTGTGAAAGGTTCAACCGGCTTGAAGCCGTTTTTTCTGATCCCAAAATAGCCACATAGGGATTAGCAGCAATCTGCAAAATTGTAAATCCTAAGCCCATCACAAACAATGCTGACAGAAAAAATCCATATATCAAAAAATGAGCTGCTGGATAAAATAGCGCACTACCTGTTGCTGAAATCAGCAATCCAATTATAATCCCGTTTTTATAGCCAATCTTGCTAATCGGATCGCCATAATTCACCGAAATGATAAAATAAATAAGCGAGCCAATAAAATAGGCACCAAAAAAAGCAAACTGGATAAACATGGCCTGCGTGTGATTTAAATCAAAAACTCCTTTCAAATATGGAATGAGAATATCATTTAAAACTGTCATGAAACCCCACATGAAAAAGAGTCCGGTAACAATAATAAAGGCTGCTGTATGATTCTTATTTTCGTGCATAGTTAGTAGTTGTTATACTTTATGATATTAATTACTTATTAAATTAGATATAGGTCGAATACGGAATTTAAAATTATAAGGTGCAGCAAATAGTTGATATTGATCGTGAGGCCTAGCCCCCCAACTATCATCACCTCCCACACCCATTTGTTTATAATCTAGATTTAAGTATGTTTCTTCCCTTGGATTTAAATCATTCAGATGTTTGTAGTTTTGCTTCGTCAACTGATCCAAATCATCAATTGAATAATGTAAAGCTGAAAAACCCAAAGTTGGCTCACCGATAAATTCAATTCCATAACCCCGATCATTTACTATTTTAATGGACCGAACATCCGTTTTATAACCATTCTCCTGCGGTCGTACATAGGGGAAATATTGTTCGGTAACATTGCTTTTATAATTCCCAACAAAGGCTGCCGTATTTCGGTCGCAGTAATTCTCCTGAGGACCTCTTCCATAATATTCAATTAGTTCGGAAGCCACAGGCAAGATCATTTTCATGCCAAAGCGTGGCAATTCAGTCAATCCTTTAATGCCGGGCATAAATGAATTTTCAACCATTATTTCTCCGGAAGGAGAAATAATATACGATGTCGTTAATTTAGATTTCACATCCAGTAACCCAAACTCATATGTTATTTTATAATCGGATGTATTTACAGAGGTTATTTGTGCATCGATCAGCAATCGATGTTCACCGGCATTTCGCCATACCGCACATCGTTGATCCATGCGGTTCCCAAAATCATTGTCGTTTGGAGCTCTCCAAAAATTTGGTTCCGGACCGCTCCTAAATAATTCCTTCCCATTGATGACATACGAACGAAGTTTCCCTTCAAGGTTATCAAAAGTAATGGTAAAGTTTATTCCCTGAATAATAAGATCATCTTCGGTTCGACTAGCTACCAACTTTTCGGCTGAAGGTTTTGAATGGTTTGTATATTGTCCAAAAGGCAATAAAAACTGAGCTTTTGCAACTTCATGATTTAAAGGTACTAATTCAGTGGCGATGCTTGTCAGTGCATAGAAATTTATGAAGTATTCTTTGTCTTTCCTGAATTGAATTTTATCAAAATTTATATTTAGAGCAGATTCAGACCCAGGGTTCAGGCCTTTAACCTCGAAATTACCTTCTTGTATTTTCAGACCATTTTCAATGATTTCCCATCTGAAAATATGCTTATCAAGAGTGATAAATGAGAACTTGTTTTTGACAAAAAATTTGCCTTTTGAAGCATCCTCAAGCCTAAACCCAATATTTTGATACACTTTTTTTACCTCCCACAAGGCTGGATGAGGTGTCCGATCAGCAGAAACGATACCATTGATCACGAAATTGCCATCACTGGGAACATCTTCCGGACCATAATCTCCACCGTAAGTCCAGTATTTAAGCCCATTTTTATCGATTTCGGCCAATCCCTGATCAACCCAATCCCAAATAAAGCCACCCTGAAGCCGATCATATTTTTCGATCACATCCCAATAGTCCTGCAAATTCCCTGTGCTATTCCCCATCGAATGGGCATATTCACATAAGATCAGGGGTCGATCAGTATAAGTTTTTGCGTACTGTTCAATGGATTGAATGGATGAATACATCGGACTGTAAATATCAACATGTTTGTTCAATAATGCCCGCTCATAATGAACCGGACGCGATGGATCAAACTCATGAATCCATTCTGAACATTTTACAAAATTTACGCCATCGCCGGCTTCATTTCCCATTGACCAGATGATGATGGACGGATGATTTTTATCGCGGTGAACCATTCTTTGAACCCGATCCAAATGAGCCATTTCCCAAAGCGGATTATTTCCAAGTGTCCTTTCAGGACGATAACCCATGCCGTGTGATTCGATATTGGCTTCATCGATAAGATAAATTCCATACTGATCGCATAGTTCGTACCAATAAGGATCGTTAGGGTAATGGCTGGTACGAACTGCGTTAATATTGAATTGTTTCATCAATTGAATGTCTTTAAGCATTGATTCTTTTGAAATCACATGCCCGGTAAATTCGTCGTGCTCATGACGGTTTACCCCTTTCAAGTAAATTGCTTGGCCGTTTATCAATAGCTGACCATTTTTTATCTCAGATTTTCTAAATCCAATTTTACAGGCGGTTTGTTCAATAACTTTGCCTTTACGATCTTTAAGCTGCAATCCCAAAACATACAAATTCGGATCTTCGGCACTCCATCTTTTAACCTTACCCATCTCTATTTTGATGTTTAAGCTATTTTTTGGGCCTTCTCCCTGAACAAATCTTTGATCTGAACTTTTAACCAGTTTATTTGATTGATCGTAAACCAATGCTTCTATGACATACTCTTTGCCAGTATTGGTATGTATTTGATTGAATACCTCCACATCCAGATTTAAAATCCCATCCTCATAATTTTCAGCTAAAGTAGCATTTGCAAAAAAATCACGGATATGAACTTCCGGGATTGCATATAAAAAAACATCCCTTTCTATTCCACTGATCCTCCAAAAATCCTGACATTCTAAATAGCTCCCATCCGACCAGCGGTAAACTTCCACAGCAAGCGTATTTACTTCCTTTTGCAAATATTGGGTAATATTGAATTCGGCCGGTAATTTACTGCCCTGACTATACCCAACCATTTTGCCATTAACCCAGATATACATAGCCGATTTTACGGCACCAAAATGAAGAATAACCTCTCTTCCTTTCCAATCTTTAGGGATGCTAAAACTTGTAAGATAAGAACCCACTGGATTATTATCATGAGGAATTTGAGGAGGTTTTGGATCCGTAGTAAATTCATATGGTTGATTAACATATATGGGAATCCCATAGCCTTTCAACTCCCAGTTAGCGGGCACATCGATTTCGTCCCAATTAGAAATATCAAACCCGGTTTTATAAAAATCAAGCGGTCGATCGGCCGGTTTCGGTGACCATTTGAATTTCCATTTCCCATTCAGCGATTTATAATAGGCCGATCCTTCATGATCTAATTTTAATGCTTTTTCCAGTGACTCAAATGGAACAAAAAATGCATGAGGAGCCAATTTATTTTTACCAATAACCTGAGGATTTTCCCAATCAGGTGATTGCTCTTGAGCGAAGCATATCAGAAATGACGGGATTAATAAGATGGTTAAGAACTCTTTTTGCATGACCTTGATTTTTTGAAGCTTATTACTTAAAAATATGATTCTATTATGTTTATTAATTCTTCTTCATTTTTTAATAAATCAGCAAGCAATGCAAATTGATTTCTTGCCCTTACCAGATTGTGTTCGTCGTAAGCGGTTTTAAAATAAACATCATTCTCCAGATAATCAGTCAGGAAGCGCAAACCGATTATGAGGATCATGTATTTTGCCCCATTAATCAGCTGGTTCTTCTCTGTTATTGTCAGCACATTTGATAACTCTGATAGGTAACCTCTGCTTAAAGCAGAAAACACTTCTTTACGGAGGATAACTTTAGAGCTGTCTGTTTCGTCTTCAGGAACAGGGCTCGTAAAAGTCCTGACCATATCGCCAAAATCATAAAGTACCAATCCGGGCATTAAGGTGTCCAGATCAATCACGCAAATTCCTTCCCCCGTTTTCGCATCAAGCAGCACATTATTTAACTTGGTGTCGTTGTGCGTAATGCGCTTAGGAAGCTCCCCTGAAATAGTTAAATCAGTGATTAAATCCGAAATTCTACGCTGGTCCTGTACAAATAAAATTTCTTTATCGGCATTTTGTCGTCTTTCTTTTTTTGACAATTCCAGCACTTTATCAAACTTCAGATATCTTTTGTTTAAATCGTGAAAATCGGGGATGGGATCAAAAAAATCATTAGTATTCAGATCGAGGCAAAGCCTTTGCATTTTACCGAAAGCTTTTGCTGCCTGAAATGCATGCTCTTCCTTTTCGATTACAAAATAGGAAATTGAATTTTCAATATAATTATACATGCGCCAAAAATCCCTATTCTCATCAATGACATAAGGTTTCTCATCCGACGTTTTAAATGTTTTTAATTGAAATTCATTTTTTTGATGAAGGTGATTTAAATACAACTCTATGTTATGAACAACATGTTCAGGGGTTTTAAAAACATTTTTATTGATTTTTTGAAGTATGAATCTTTTGTCACTTTCCGCAATCCCGATCAAAAAAGTATCATTAATATGCCCACCGCCATATGATTTAGCTGATTTGATATTTTTATTTGGCAAAAATAAAGATGCTATTTCAATGACTCTTTTGTTATCCATCCTCTTATCTCCACAAATTATCCGGATAAATATTTTGATTTACCAATTCGTTAATGCTTTCGATCACAAAAGCTTTATCTTCCTGATAAGTTACACCAAACCACTTTGCATCGCTCTCCAAAACTTTCACTCGTGCTTGATTGGTTTTTATTAAATGGGTAACCTCTGTTGGGATAAAGTATTCAGATTTAGGAACATTAATCTGTTCACTTAAAAACTTTACGAATCCTTTTTCAAGAAAAGAGAAAAACCCGGGTGTGAATCCCCAGATATTCATTGAAACTGTTGTATTTGCATGAAGCTTTACCCAATCTGTTTCATCTTCATAATATCCGATTGCATCATGGGTTTTTTGAATTTTTGTTTGCTCATCAACCCTCAACAAAAAATTATCCTTATCAACAATACATACGCCTCTCGAAACGGAACCATGCTCGGTGATGGTATTTCCCAATTGATATCCAACCATGCAATATTCATTACTTTCAGGACTGATTTTCTTGAAATAATCAATTACGGTTTTATATGCATTTGCTCCATAAAAATCATCGGCATTGATCACGGTAAAAGGTTCATTGATCTTATCTTTTGCAGCTAATATCGCGTGAGCCGTACCCCAAGGTTTTTCTCTATCAGCCGGACAAATAAATCCATTGGGCAATTTTTCAATCTCCTGAAGAACATACTCAGTTAGTATCTTTCCTTTCAGTTTTGGTTCAAAAATCTCGATAAAATCTCTTTCAATTTTTTTATTGATCACAAAAACCACCTTTCCAAAACCGGCTCTGATCGCATCAAAAATTGAGTAATCAATAATGCTTTCACCTGAAGGACCAATTTTATCCATCTGTTTTATGCCACCGTAACGACTTCCCAATCCGGCAGCAAGTATTAATAGTGTTGGTTTCATTTTTATATTGATTAATTATTTTTAAAAGAGAATTAAGTGACTAAAGTACTTAAAGTGCCTAGAGTACTTGGAGTTTGTTCTTTTTGATTCATCTCATAATTCCTTTTTTTATTTTAGGCACTTTAAACTTTAGTTCTCTTTAAGTACTTCTACTTTTTACTTTAGGCACTCCAAACTTTAGTTCTCTTTAAGTACTTCTACTTTTTACTCTAGGCACTCCAAACTTTAGTTCACTTTAAGTACTTCTACTTTTTTACTTTAGGCACTCCAAACTTTAGTTCACTTTAATTACTTCTACTTTTTTACTTTAGGCACTTCAAACTTTAGTTCACTTTAAGTACTTCTACTTCTTACTTTTCCCAATCAAATGACCTTTTGTTGCAAAATATAAAATGAATAAATAACATGGAATCAATAATAAATAAGCTTTTTGTGCTCCAATCGCAGGCATATCTGATAATGTTCCATAAAGCAGAGTCAAAATCGCTCCTCCAGCTATTGCCATGATCAAAAATGCAGAACCAATTTTTGTGTATTTCCCAAGTCCGGCAATAGCCAAGGGCCAAATTGCGGGCCACATGATGGCATTTGCAAATCCGAGCAATGCAATTGCTGTAACAGAAATATACCCGGAAGATAGTATGGCTGCAATCGAAAATAAAACACCCAGTATGGCAGAATATTTCAAAGCTTTTTCCTGCTTCAAATATTTAGGTATTAATAATATTCCTAAAATATATCCAAACACCATTCCTCCCAAAGTAAATGAGGCAAAGAATTTTGCTGTGGAAAAATCAAATCCTAGAAATTTACCATACCCAATTAGGGTATCAACAGCTATTACTTCTGCACCAACATATAAAAATAAGGCCAATACACCAAGCCATAAATAGGTGTGTTGAAATATGCTTTCTTTTTTCCTGGTTATATCTTTAACTTCTTCCTCTTCATTAATATCAGGCAGAGCGATAAATTTTAGAAGGATTGAAAGCACTACCAATACAATTGCCATTATTATATAAGGAAGAATCACCCTTTCGGCAAGTTGATCCAGTTCAATTGCTTTTTCGGAAAGAGTCATTACCTTAAGGTTTTCAACCAGATTATCTATCCCGTCTAAAACAATTACCCCCAAAATGAGTGGACTTATAATGCCTGCAACTTTATTGGCAATACCCATAATGCTGATTCGTTTAGCGGCACTTTCAATAGGCCCTAAGATGGTAACGTATGGATTTGCTGCTGTTTGAAGTATTGACAGTCCGGTACCTTGAATAAAAAGACCCGTTAAAAACAAACCATAGGTTCGCGACAGTGCAGCAGGAATAAATACCAATGATCCAATGGCCATTACAAACAATCCAAGCGACATCCCATTTTTAAAACCAATCTTTTTTAAAACCCATGAAGATGGCAATGCCATCACAAAGTATGAAATATAAAAAGCAGAGGTAACCAAATAGGCTTCTGCATCTGTACTTAATTCGCAGGCAATTTTCAAATAGGGAATCAAGGTTGCGTTCAACCAGGTTACAAATCCAAAAATAAAGAACAATGCCCCTATAATTGAAATTGATAAAACATATGAATTCTTGTTTTGTTTGATGTTGCTCATTTCTTACGGGTTAGGTTAATGATTTATTTGAGTTTATATTTTGCAAAAACTTCAATGGCCTGATACTCTGCCATACCCAGTTTATCATACATTTCAGCGGTTGCGTGATTTCTGTCTTCAGCTCTTTTCCAAAATTCACGGGCATCGTGACCCGGGTATAGAGGGCGATCTTTTTGCGATTGATGCTTGAAAATAGCCCTTCTTTTGATTACTACTTCATCGGGGCTCAGAGGCACGGCCATATCAACCTGATCAATATCCCATTCCTGCCAAGCACCACGATATAACCAGACATAGCATTCTTTCATCCACTTTTCATTTTTGAGTCGATCGATGGCTTCCATAATGGCGTTCATACATACCCTGTGCGTTCCATGTGGATCGGATAAATCACCGGCCGCGTATATCTGATCGGGTTTAATTTTTCTGATGATATCCATAGTTAATCTGACATCTTCCTCACCAAGTGGTTTTTTCTTCACCTTTCCGGTTTCATAAAATGGCATATCCAGAAAATGAATATTTTCATCTAAAATTTTTGTAAAACGACAAGCAGAGCGTGCTTCACCTCTCCGGACTGAAGCTTTGACATCCTGAATTTCTTTAGAGTCAACTTGTCCGGGGGCCTTATTTAAAATAAAATTTAGGGTCTTATTATAAACATCATCTGATTTACTACAACCTACTTCAAAAATTTTGTCATAATCGCGAACAAAATCGAGATAGCGAATGGCATCATCATCAAAAACAGCAATGGATCCGGAAGTTTGGTAAACAACATGAACCTCATTCCCTTGTTCAACAAGGCGGGATAAGGTTCCTCCCATCGAAATCACGTCATCATCAGGATGCGGACTAAAAACCAAGACCTTTTTTGGAAACGGCTTGGCTCGTTCAGGACGATTTGAATCATCAGCGTTTGGCTTGCCACCCGGCCAACCGGTAATGGTATGCTGTAAATCATTAAATACTTTGATGTTGATATTATACGCAGGTCCATGCTTGGTTACCAATGCCCCCATTCCATTATCATTATAATCCCTGTCGGTGAGCTTCAGAATCGGTTTCTCTAATATTTGACAAAGCCAAACAACAGCCTTACGGATCAATTTATTGTTCCAATCGCAATCCTCAACCAACCAAGGGGTTTTTATGCGTGTTAACTCAGCTGCTGCTGCTTTATCAAGAATAATTTGAGCATTGGGATGTTCCTGTAAGAAAGTTGCAGGGATGAGTTTTGTTATTTCTCCCTCAACCGCCTTTTGAATGATGTACGACTTGGCTTCTCCCCAGGCAAGTAAAATGATTTTTTTAGCTTTCATGATACTTCCAACACCCATGGTAATAGCTGTTTTTGGAACATATTGTTCGCCATAGAAGTCGGAAGCCGCATCGGTGATGGTCAGATGATCGAGCGTAATCCGGCGAGTCATTGAATTGATCGGGGATCCTGGTTCGTTAAACCCAATATGTCCGGTTCGTCCAATTCCAAGTAATTGAATATCTATTCCGCCATAAGCATCAATTTTTGCCTCATAATTTTTACAATATTCATAAACATCATCCTCTTTTATTGTTCCATCAGGAATATTAATATTTTTTGGGTCGATATCGATATGGTCAAAAAGATATTCGTGCATAAAGCGCACATAACTTTGCAATGCTTTCGGGTCCATTGGATAATATTCATCCAAATTAAAAGTGATTACATTTTTGAAGCTTAATCCTTCTATTTTATGTAATCTCACCAATTCGGCATATATTCCTACAGGAGTTGATCCGGTGGCCAAACCCAGAACAATTGTCCTGCCCTCTTTTTGCTTTTCAATAATTGAATCACCGATTTTTTTTGCAATTCTAACCGAAGCCTGATAGGCATCTTCAAATATTTCGGTTGGAATTTTTTCAAATCTGCAAATTAATTCATCATCTTTCGTCATGATATCTTCATTGATTTTTTGTGCAAATTTTATCTATAAACCTTGATTGTTGTTTGTGTATTTTGAGATCAATGTCTTCTTTAATTTTTCATACATCACCATAGTTTGATTAACTCTTGAATTTGAATAATCCGTAAGAAATTGTTTCGCTCTCTTTGGATTCTTTCGATGTATTTCAAGTGCTTCCATCTCAATTTTTGCCTGCTCATCAAAAAAACTTTGTTCCAAGGGATCGCGCACTGCATGTAAATCCTTTACAGCATCTTGCCATCTCAAACCTAAAAGATTATCGACAAAATCAACGGCCCAACGAAGTGATTTTTCATCATAATTATTGGGATCATAAGTATTGATATAAGGTGAAACATCTATTGCCCCTGCATAAATTGGAATATATGTACTTACATATTGATTATCCACATAGTACCAATATACGCCACCAATATCATCAGGCAACCAGTTTCGAAGCTGGGTAACCATTCCATAACCTCCACGAGCTACCATTCTGCGGTAAGTGATACCCAATAATTCTCGCTGAGCTTTAGTAGGAAATGGCGTGGCAAGTGGGCTTTTCACATATTTACCGTCATTTCCGGCAACCATCCAGTTTTTATCATTGGTCATATCATAAATAGTTCCTTCATAAAGTTCACGCTGAAAAGCAATTACATCCTGTACAGATAATTTTTTTTCGGGCTTAACAGAAAACGGGAACATGGATAATGGTTCAATATATTGATGATACGAATCGCTGCCGGCATAAACGGAATGTGCGGTTTTATCGGGCCACTCTTTCAAATTTGGCGCGTATTTACTGTAGAATAACCAAAGCCTGCTGACTGCCCACTCTCTCGGGATGGGTGCATATACCTCTTGCCAAATAAATGGTTTTCCGCTTTTTGGGTCCCACCAACCATGATCAATAGCCACTTGCTTATAATTTGATGAAGCCATAAATTCATCAGGTTTTGAAAGATCAATTTCCTTAATGATGCTCCAATTTGGAACGATGGCAATATGATCATCAGGGACTCTTTGAGCAGCCCAAATTGCACCGGCCTCACCACTTTCAGGGTCCCAATCCGGCCCAATGCTGAACACTTCTAAAACCCATGCTTCATTAGCATCGGCAATACACAAAGCTTCAGATTCCGGACCGCAAGATGTTTGAAACCCATATTTATCAACTAAAAAAGTAATAAGCTTAATAGCCTCTCTGGCAGTTTTGCACCTTTGTAATGCAAATGCCTGAGCCTGCTCAATGGTCATGATTTGCTTTCCGGTTTCAATACTAACCTGAAGCTCCTTTTTTTGGCTCATGGTACTTTCGGCAATGGCCAATTGAAATTCATTAATATGTGAATATCCGGAATGAAAATAGGTATAGGTTTCAGCTACCTGAGGGATATATCCAATGATTTTACCGTATTCATGCAAGGGTTTGTCCACATCTTGTAAGCCATAGTAAACCGGTGCCATATCACCAATTTTAAACCTTTTTCCGGGAATAATATGTACCCGACATTCAGGGGCAGCATCGGTATGAGATGTGATGACTGATCCATCAATGGTGGCTTTTCGCCCCACAATGATGTCGGTACAGGCATAAGAATTTAATGCGCCGCTGATTAATGCAATAAGCATTATCCTAATTAATTTATTTGTTTTCATCTCTTTATTGTTTGTCTTTCGGGAAATTCATAAGTAATATCAATATCAAGCCATTCCTCTAACTTTTTAAACATTTCTTCTCTGGTTTCTTTCGGAAAATTTCGGATACGGGTTGAATGCGATCCGCCGGGTAAAACATATTTTGCAGCGTCACATTCTCCTGTCAGCTCAACCTGTTGCGAAGCATAAGGATCAAATCCTCCATAAATGTAAAGAAAATGATCCCCTTCTTTTTGTAAGTAATTTTTAACCTTTTGCATCAATTCAGGATGATAGGTGATCTTTGTATTTTCAGGAAGAACAAAATCATAATTGTGCTCTTTTACCACATCAAGTAAGCCTTCAAATTCGGTAAGATCATAACCATAATAACCGAAATCTTTCATGGCCTGAACCATAAAGGTATAATCTTCTCGCACTTTTGATTCGGTTAAATAACCATAAGGGACAATTTTTTCGAAATGCCTGTAAACCGAATCCATGCCCACCGATTCGTTGGGGATTGAATCACAATGAGCTCCCCATTGCCAAAAAGAAAAAGGATATTCCAATACCATGTATTCATATCCAAATTCATAACCCGGGCGATAGGTATATCCAGCCTTTTTATTTCCCTCAATAAATTTAGGCAACAATTCTTTTTTCTTTTTAAGCAGTAATTCCTGATAATTATGAATTGCTGCTCTGCATTCCGCAGTTCCCACCGTGTCAAAATAATGATAAAAGCGAGGGTCATCTCTTGAAAACATCAAAGGGCCGACATAAGGTACGGAAGCATCAACATCATTGGGAAAATAATAACGATGATACATGGTGGTTTGACCTCCTTTACTAATTCCGGTATTGATCCATTTTCCGGTAAAGTATGGCTTTAATAATTCAACCACACGATGATGATCATTAGCAGCCTGCTCGATGGTTAAATAATCATAATCGGTGCTATCAGGAAACGAAGTGCCAAAATACCGATGTTCAACGAAAACCTGATTGGCATCCAGTATTTGTGTGATTTCTTCGATATAATCCTTTCGGGCAGCACGATTTGCATTATACCCTTCAGTTACCAATACAACAGGTTTAGATTTATCCTTTAGGGACAAAAAAATGCGTTGCTTAAAAGTTTTGCCATTGGCATTTTTATGATCAAGCAGCTGGGTTAATTCCAACTGATAAAATTCTTTGAAATTTTTCCCGTTTTCTTTTTGGATGATAGTCAAACCGGGTATAGTCTGCAGATACCTTAAAAGGTCCGAATTTTGCGCAAATGCAATTTGTGTCAGAAAAATAAAAGACAGACTGAGTTTAATAATTCGCATCATATACTTATTAATTATTTGATTATCTAAAAATAAATCCTTTCACTAGTGGATCCTCCGGGTCAAAATAGAATTTATGCTGACCGGTTATGTAAGCGTTTCCATTTACTTCGGGAATTACTGAATGATGGCCCCCAAAATCAACTTCTTCCACAACTTTTACTTCAAAACAGGTATCCAAAATACTTTCGATGCGGATAGATTCTCCGGTTTTGATTTCATTTCGAAAGTAATGAATGGCTGCCCTGGCGCTTACTCCGGTTCCGGTTGGTGAACGGTCAACTTCCCCTTCGGCAAACACACAAACATTTCGACTGTGATTTTTTGGATCGTTGGCCTTACCGGTAAAAATAGTTCCGTATAAAAAACTTAAATCTTCTTCGAAAGGGTGCTTGATCTCGAAATTTTGCATTACCGTATTTTTAATGCGCTTGCCCCAATCAATAATTTGGTTGTAATCCGTAACCTGCAAACCCAATCCAATGTTGTCGGCATCAACAAAGGCATAAAAAGCCCCGCCATAAGCAATATCAAATTTCACTTGTCCGATTCCTTTAACTTCAATTTCCTGATCTTTCATTAATACAAATGAAGGGACATTCCGAAATGAAACAGAATCAAATTTCCCATTGATACGTTTTACTTTCGAAAGAATCCGTCCGGCAGGTGCATCAATTTTCAGCTCAAATTCCTCTCCTTTTTTTTCTACTATCCCAATTTCGGGCAGTATTTTCGACAAAGCTATGATCGCATGGCCACACATGGTGCTATAACCTTCGTTATGGATGAAAAATACGCCAAAATCACCATCGGATGTATTAGGCGGGATAAGAATTGCCCCGTACATATCAGCATGACCACGGGGTTCAAACATGGTTGAAGTACGCAAATGGTCGTAGTTTTCCCTAAAATATCTTCTTCGCTCTAAAACAGAACTCCCTTTTATTTCGGGAAGCCCTTTGATGAAAATACGCAAAGGTTCTCCGGCTGTATGTGCATCAATGGTTTCAATACATTTCCAATGATCCGGTGCAATCCAATTTAATTCCATTTGGTCGAATAATTTGCTAGTTCAAATTAATGAAAAATGGAGGAGAATTGCTAATGAAATCAGTTCGATTTCATGTTATTTGTTTAGGGTGATTGTTGAGAACGTGTTTATGTGTTATGGTGTTTGTGTGTCAATGTGTTTGCGTGATTATGTGTTTACGTGTTTATGTTTTGAAATTTCAATTGTTCAAAGGTTCAAAACCCGGATGTTTCTTACGGATTATTCCTCTTAGCTGCTTTCACAAACAATATAATTCTATATTAGAATTTAAGACGATTTCTTTAAGCAACCCTTAACGCATTTTTTACATCTATATAACATTCATATATAGCGAATTAAAATAAATTTTAAAAGAGTTATCAAAAAACAGAGTGACTTTTTCGTTTTTTCGGAATAAAGAAGTGTAGTTAACTTAATTCATAAACGTAAATTTTTATTAAAATGAGAAAGAAAAAAAAGAACAGCATTAAAACAAGCTTAATTGCAATTGCTTCATGTTTGGTTCTATTACTCCCGTTTTCGTGCCAAGAGAAACCGGATGCCATCCCCAAAAATGAGTTCCAAATTGAAACCAACGAATTTTTTATTGCTGAAAATTCAGCAAAGATGGTTGCCGAAAATTTTGCTAAAGGATTCGGTTCTAACACTCCTAATTCATTGAAAACCCAAAAAACGTATTCGTTAAATAATTTTTTGGATGAAGAAAATGGAGAAGCATTATTGTATATTGTAAATTATGATGAAGGTGGGTTTATAATTATCCCTGCCGATAACAGGGTTTATCCAATCTTGGCACATTCCGAAGAAAGCTCTTTTGTAACAGTAGAATCTGAGATCCCAGATGGCGTTAATCTTTGGGTACATTATACTAAAAAAGCCATAAAAAAAGTGAAAAGGGAAAACAAGAAACAAAATCTTGAAATGGAAAAAATCTGGAAAAGACACCTTAAAGTGACTAGTTTAAAAGTCTATGACCCACCTGGTCCTTGTGAAGATGAAACTATCAATGTTGGGCCGTTTTTACAAACAGTATGGCATCAATGGGTTGGGTTTAATGATTCACTTGACATTCTTTCAGGGTGCACTGAACTTCCTTATAATGGTAGAGCTTTTGTTGGATGTGTTACTGTTGCCATGGCACAGGTGATGAAATACCACCAACACCCAAGCTCCTATTCCTGGAGTAGTATGCCTAATATTTACGGAACAAGTGCTACTCATCTCTTAATAAGAGATATTGGAATATCAAATAGCATGGATTATCTTTGTTCTGGCTCAGAGACAAGTACACAAACCTATGTCGTCCCATCTCTAGTAAACGACTTTGGTTATTCCTCATCGGCCACTTTTGTTAATAATTACAACTACATAACTCTTAAAAATGAGCTTAGTAATAATAGACCTGTACTAATGAGAGCCGATGATGATAATGGACTTGGAGGGCATACTTGGGTTTGCGATGGTTATCAATCAAGATTTTACTGCGACTCAGGAGGTTCTTATTTATATTTTCGTATGAACTGGGGGTTTATTAATGGACTCTGTAATGCTTATTACTATTCATGGAATAGCAGTTTTGACCCTTTAGAATTTGAGTTTAACACAAATCTAGGAATGGTTATAGGGATTAAACCATAAAAGTATTATTTGGGAATGCCTATAATTGTACAATTGAAATATACATGCTTATAGGTATTCCCTTCACTTAATAAAATTTAATCATGAAATTAAAATCATTGTATATGAAAAATCTATTTTTTATTATTCTAGTTTTAGTCCTCATATCCTGCAAAAGGGATGACCAACCTGGAATCGAAGGTAATTTGAAGGTTAATCCCATAAATAGGATGGAAGTTAGTTATGTCGATGCCAATAGTGTTGACCTGCTTAATCAAAACAACACCAATTCTTTTAATCAAAGTGCTATAAAGTTGTATTACTTGGAAAATGGTGAGAAGAAATTTCAAAACATTTATTTTTCTTGTGAAGAAGCATTATGTTTTCTTAGGCTTTACACAAAGGCAGTGCCGTTATTTCTTGAGCTGAACAATCAGGTTACCGATACAATCACTAGCGAATTAACTATAGATGGTGCTAACTATAAAAGAAAAATTTGGTATAATGGTGAGCTAATCTCAGATACCTTGGCTGGTAGCGAATTTCATTTTACCATTATAAAATAATTTGCACCAAACTTAACGACCGATCTTTAAGTTTAAACTTTAGGATTGGTACATCATTAACAAATACCATGAAAAATATTTTTTTCTTAATTCTAACAACATTATTTTCAATAAATGTAATCGGGCAAACAACTGAATTCTCATTTCATCTAACTTCCGGCTTGTTTTCGTTTAGAGGATCAGAATCTGGAACAACAACGATTTATACAGCAGCATCTGATTTTGGCGCATATTCAACATGGTCTCCCTTTGGTAAACATAGCGGATTTTCATACTGTCTTGGGTTTAATGCACAAAGAATAACGGATTCACATTTTATTTTTGGAATTCGAACTAGCTATGAATCATTATCAAGCAGCATTAATATTGACAAAGTTATAAATATCACATCATCCGGAGGGGAAACCTGGGATGCCTATGACAGCAGAACAATCTTAACTAACCGATTTATAAATATATTTCCATTCCTTGGTAACAGAATGAATGTAATTAATGGGGTTAATTCCGATTTAATTTTTGGCTTTGATATTGGTGCATACCATAGCATAAAGGAACATGCAACAATAAATGCAAATCAGAAATCATATAATACAACAAAAAATTCTTTAAAAGAAAAATGGGACTACAGGCTTCATGTCGAAATGATAAACTATTATAAAAGAGTAGGGCTTAGCATCGGATACTCATATGGTTTAACAAATTATTTATTCGTGCCTAAATATAATAATTTTGAAAAAAGAGATGCACGGTCGAGAATGTTGAGGTTTGGATTAGTTTATAAAATTTAAAAAATCAAGCTTCACTTCGAATTAATCTTCTAAAAAGAAAATGAGGTGGTAAAATATTTTCATAGTTAAATAAGCCAATTTGAAAACAGGGTTATAGCCTTCCGAAAGATTATAATTTTCGGAAGGCTTAATTTTTTCTATTCTTTCTTATTGAAAACAAAAGAGCCCTGAAAGTTTTCCGAATCATAAACTTTTGCGTTCAAATTACCAGACTCAAAGACTCCTTGTAATTCAATCATTTTTCCTTTTTTTGTAAGAAAAGTAAGATACATATTTTGATTAATCATGTAAAGGTGATCAATTTTATAAATGCTGCCATCAGAAGATGTTACCTGCCCGAACACCGCATCCTGTTCTGTTTCAATGTTGATGATTAAAGCACCCTCCTTAGGATCTTCAGGATGAGTTTCCCAATGACCTTTAAAAAATTGGTTTTCGGCCAGTGATGCACGAAGCGAATGATTTGAAAAATTATCAACTACCTGTTCAAAAGAGAGACCACCCATTTCGAAAAATGAATGAGGAATGAGTGTGCCCATGTAGTTTAGAAATTCACTCATTTCCTTTGCCGTGTAAGGGTGCATTAAAGCCAGCACCTCTCCTCCTTTTTCGATGTCCATATTGTGGATCAAACATGGTCCGGCCTTAGCCGAAAAATCAACATCGTTTAATGAAAAATGTTTTATGGCCGGATTGATACGGGTTCGAAAATAAACCTGCTTTTTGATTGGATCAAAAACGATGGACCATTCTGCCACATCAAATACTTTTATTTTATCGAGCATGTAAAACCCATAATCCACGATATTTTCTGAAGGATCGTAAGTTTTAATTAAAAAGTCGGTTTTTACAAATCTTGGTACATTCGGATTGTCCAATTCAACTTTATATTGGCCCCCAAAATTCTCATAATATTTTGCAACTTCCATCTCACGATTGTAAGAAGTGTTAAACAATCCTTTTACCGGCATATTTTTATCCCTGTTGATTTTCATTTTCCCATCGACAAAAGCCAGAGCAGCACAATTGCCGCTTGCATCAGCCAGAAAATAATGCCAGCCCCAACCGTCAATTTCAATCTTTTCGGTCATTTTGATGGCTTCATCCAATGTTGAACAATTATCAAGCAGAAACTGCATCCATCCCATTTGGCTCAATCGCTGTAAAGAATCTCCTATCGGATAATCGGCATCTTCATTCATTTCCCAAATATAAAATCCAGCTTCATTCATTCCACCATCAGGCAAATCTTTCCCGAAATTATTGAAGGTTACCGAACCATATCGTGAAATCCAGCTAAGTTTTGAAGGCTTTGTAACTTCTTTATTCATCATCTCATTTAAACTACGCCCCATCTTAAAAACGCCCCTTTTGTTAATAAACACAATCCCAGGAACGCCAATGTCCCCCTCATTTAAATTGTGCCCAAAGATGAGCTTATCGCCTTTGTGTAGCATGAAAGTTGAACATGCCGAAGCTTTTACCAAACTCAATAGCGTCAAAGAAACTATTAATATACCGATCATTGTAAATTTGCGATAACTGTTTTTCATCATATTTTTGTTTAATTTGTTTTACACTTTTATGACGGTCAGTATTTGGTTTGGTTACAAATTTTATTCAGATTATGAGTTTTAATTCTACGTTCACCATAAAAAAACAGTATTCTACCGATTTTTGCTTCTTTCCAATCGATGGTTCGGGTAGTTTTGTCCATATCATAAATTTTTTATGAAAAAAGATGAAGTATAATTTAGTGCTCGGTAACTAATAAATATTGTAACGAAGTACATTTTATAATCGTCTAAGATAAAATTTCACATGAGTATCCATCAAAAACCAAATTCAATGAATGCTATCAAACTTATATCACCGTTATTAATGGTGTTTATATTTTTTCTGGGGCAATCTGTTTATGCTCAGGAAAACAACAATCAAATTGAAGTCGGGTACCGAATGACTGGCGAAATTGATGTTCAAGGATTTTCATTATCCGGTCAATCAACCATCAAGATTGAAGGTCACGCCGGATTATATGAAAGGATGGGGAACGACTTAATGTTTTACGGTTGGATTTTAAACGGTAAAACCCGCGAAGTAGTATGGGACATCTTAAAAGAAGAAAATGATAAATTTTTCGGGTACCGTAACTCGGGAAGATTTAAATTTAACAATGAAATCACCTTGCCTGCCGGCGACTATGAAGTTTATTACGCTGCCGGTATAGATCAAGGGAATTATAACAACAATAATAATTTCAATTTTGGCGATCTGCTGGATTGGATTTTTGATGGCAATTCGCGAGAACGTGATCGTGACTCAAGAAGGTATTCCGACTTTTCGATGCAGGTAAGCGGCCCTGAAAATAGTTTCATAAAAAACGACTGGCGAAAAAGCGTAGATGCATTTGCTCAAAATGCAATTGTTTCGATTGTAAGAGCAGGTGATGATGAATTTATGAGCGAAAACTTTAAGGTCGAAAACGAAATTGAATTAAATATCCGCGGAATTGGTGAGCAATACGATGGCGAGCAGTTCGACTTTGCATGGATCGTAAATTCAAGCACCTACGAAAAAGTATGGCCAACTGAGGACACCCGATTTTTAAAAGCCGGAGGAGGAAGAAAAAACCGATTGGTGTCTGAAAAAATCACTTTACAAAAGGGAGATTACACCCTGTACTATATTTCTGATGGCAGCCATTCTTTCCAAAGATGGAATGTACTTCCACCATACGATCCACAATTTTGGGGCATTTCAATCTGGACAGATGAAAAAAATCAAAACAAGGTAAAACTAAATGATAAATCAGATCAGTTTGTACTCAAACTAACAAAAGCCCGTGACGATGATTATTTAAGTCAGGCATTTAAACTTAAGAAGGACATGAAAATACGGGTTTACAGTATAGGAGAGCGTTCGGGCAGTTCGGAAATGGTTGATTATGGCTGGATTATTAATTCTGATACCCATAAAAAAGTTTGGGAATTTGATGGAAGGAATTCTGAATACGCCGGTGGTGGAGATAAAAACAGGTTGGTTAACGAAGAAATCGAATTAAAAGCAGGCAATTACATCGCTTACTATGTAACCGATGGTTCTCACTCTTATCGCAATTGGAATGTAGCTCCTCCATTAATTCCCGATTTATACGGACTCAGCATTTTGGCAGGTGACAATCGTGATTTTTTTGAATTGCAAGATACTCATGTCATTACCAACGAAAATGTTTTAGCCGAGATTGTAAGGGTTAGAAATAATGAATATGAAAAAAGGTCATTCACTTTAAATAAAGAATCGAAAGTAAGGATTTATGCAATTGGCGAAGGCACGGGCTGGGAAATGAATGATAGTGGATGGATTAAAAGTAAAGAAACCGGAAGAGTTGTTTGGGAAATGACACCCCGAAATACAGATCCGGCAGGTGGTGCAGAAAAAAACAAATTGTTTGACGGTACCATAACCCTGCCCGAGGGCGAATACACAGTTTATTATGAAACCGATGGCTCTCATTCCTATCGAAATTGGAACGCTTCCGCACCCCACGATCAGGAACATTACGGAATCAGTGTTTATTTGATAAAATAGCCTCTAATATAATAGCGATAAACTTCTCGGGAAAAAATAATAAGAGACGCCATCCGCCAATTGGCGGATGGCGTCTCTTATTACAATTAGCAAATTGGCACATTAACTCATTATCTCATTAATCAACCCATCATCCGCGAAATTAGGCAGGGTAACTTTTAAATTCGGTTCGGATTCCATTGCACGTTTTATCGCAAATACCGCTCCTTCGTTTCGAGCCCAACTGCGACGCGAAATACCGTTGTTCACATCCCAGTGCAACATCATTTTCAGTCGTTGATCGGCTTCTGCAGTTCCATCTAAAAGCATTCCAAAACCGCCGTTGATAACTTCGCCCCAGCCAACGCCACCGCCGTTGTGGATACTTACCCAAGTAGCTCCGCGGAATGAATCGCCAATTACATTCTGAACTGCCATGTCGGCAGTAAATTGTGAGCCATCATAAATATTTGAGGTTTCGCGATAGGGAGAATCAGTACCGGAAACATCGTGATGATCACGACCCAAAACAACCGGAGCTGAGATTTTTCCTTCTTTAATTGCTTTATTAAATGCCTCTGCTATTTTTGTTCTGCCCTCGCAATCGGCATATAAAATCCGGGCCTGAGATCCCACCACCAATTTGTTTTTCTGTGCCTCCCTGATCCACTGAATATTATCGCGCATTTGCTGGCTGATTTCAACATGCGCGGTTTCAGCAATTTTACTCAGTACTTCCATCGCAATCCGGTCGGTAATTTCCAAATCTTCGGCCTTGCCCGAAGTACAAACCCAACGGAAAGGCCCAAAACCATAATCGAAACACATGGGGCCCATAATATCCTGAACATAAGAAGGATATTTAAATTTCCCTTCTTTATTCATGATTTCGGCATCTGCCCTGCTTGATTCAAGTAAAAAAGCATTTCCATAATCGAAAAAATACATGCCTTTTGCCGTCAAGCGGTTGATGGCCCTTACATGTCTTCGTAAGGTTTCTTTAACTTTTTCTTTGAATTTTTCAGGATTGTTTGCAATCATTTCATTCGATTCTTCTAAACTCATCCCAACAGGATAATATCCACCCGACCAAGGATTATGAAGTGAAGTTTGATCAGAACCTAAATCCACAAAGACATTGTCGTCGGCCAATCGTTCCCATAAGTCCACCACATTGCCTTGATAAGCGATTGAAACTGCCTCTTTATTAACCTGGGCGACTTTTACCCTTTTGATTAATTCCGATAAATCTGTAAAAACCTCATCCACCCATCCTTGTTCAAAACGGGTTTTAACAACCTTGGGATTAATTTCGGCAATCAATCCAATGGCACCTGCAATAACGGCTGCTTTTGGCTGAGCTCCTGACATTCCTCCCAATCCTGAGGTACAGAAAATTTTTCCGGCAAGACCTTCACCGTTCTTTTCAATCATTCGGCCTGCATTCAAAACCGTAATAGTGGTGCCATGAACAATTCCCTGAGGACCAATATACATAAACGAACCGGCAGTCATCTGTCCGTACTGCGAAACACCCAATGCATTAAATTTTTCCCAATGATCCTGTGATGAATAATTGGGTATAACCATGCCATTCGTAACAACCACCCTCGGGGCTCCTTTATGCGAAGGGAACAATCCCATCGGATGACCTGAATATAGTGCGAGGGTTTGCTCATCGGTCATTTCTGAAAGGTATTTCATCGTAAGCAGGTATTGCGCCCAATTTTGGAAAACAGCGCCGTTGCCTCCATAAGTAATTAATTCGTGAGGATGTTGTGCAACTCTGGGGTCGAGATTGTTCTGCAACATCAGCATAATGCCTGCAGCCTGCTTTGATTTTTGTGGGTATTCATCAATGCCTCGGGCATACATCTTGTATGTCGGACGAAAACGATACATGTAAATCCGACCGTATTTTTTAAGTTCTTCTGCAAATTCGGGGGCAAGGGTTTTATGATGTTTTGGATCGAAATAGCGAAGTGCATTTCGAAGGGCAAGTTTTTTCTCTTCTTTACTTAAAATATCTTTACGAACCGGAGCATGGTTTACCTTTAGATCATAAGCCTGAAGGTCAGGTAAATTGCTGGGAATCCCCCTTTTTATTGCTTGCTGGAAATCATTCACGATTTTTGGTTTAAGGTTTTTTATTTGCTCACAAATTTACAACAATGCCCTTAATTTGTCATTGATAATCTTACTATTTTTCATATCTTGCATTTAAGTCGAAGAACAGCATAAAACAAGAAATCCTTTTAAGTATGAAAGTAATTTGCATTGGTAATTACCCCCCTCGTAAATGTGGCATCGCAACTTTTACCGAAAACCTGGTTAAGTCGATGATGATGGCTGCCGAAATAAATCATGACGATCTTGAAATAGAAATCATAACAATGAACGATCAAAATCAGGTTTACGATTACAGTGAAAAAGTAGTTCGGGTCATTAATGATCAGGTTCTCGACGAATATATTTCTGCCGCGGATTTTATTAATCAGTCGGGTGCTGAGGTATGTTTGCTGGAACACGAATATGGAATATTTGGAGGTGACAGCGGGCTTTTGCTTTTACGATTATTGCGAAGGGTCAATATCCCCATCGTAACTACCTTGCATACCGTTCTGCAAAGTCCTACTTTTCTTCAAAAAGAGGTATTAAAAACGATTGCCAAATATTCATCAAAGTTGGTGGTTATGAGCAATCTTGCTGTTAGGTTTTTGAAAGAGGTGTTCGAAATACCTGAAAATAAAATCTTAAGGATTGAACACGGGGTACCTGATTATAAGAATTATGCAAATAAAGAAATTATAAAGCCGAAAGAATTTTTAAATAGAAAAGTAATTTTAACATTTGGATTAATTGGGCGCAGCAAAGGAATTGAAGTCGCGTTAAGGGCCTTGCCAAAAGTGGTAGAAAAACATCCCGATCTACTTTATGTTATTCTTGGAAAAACACATCCTCATGTGGTAAAACATGCAGGTGAAGAATACCGGGAGTTCCTGGCCCAACTTACAAAAGATCTTAAAATCGAAAACAATGTTCTTTTTGAAAATCGTTATGTGGATGAAGAAGAATTAATAAATTACCTCTTAGCTTCAGATATTTACATAACCCCTTATCATAATAAGGCCCAGATTACCAGTGGAACTTTGGCTTATGCGGTAGGTGGTGGATCTGCGATTATCTCTACACCTTATTGGCATGCCGAAGAATTGTTAGCAAATGATACCGGAATCTTGTTTGATTTTGGCGACAAAAAACATCTTTCAAATATTATTAATGATTTACTCGACCATCCGGACAAATTAAAAGCCTATCAGAAAAAAGCTTATCAATATGGGTTAAAAATTGCATGGCCCATTATTGGAAATCAGTACAATGAATGCTTAAAAGAAGCAATTGATCAATTTGAAGATCAAAAGGAATCTTTTAAAATTCCTCCTTTGAAACGCTTACATCTCGAGCGCATGACTGATAAAACAGGAATTATACAGTTTGCCAAAGGAAGTCTTCCGGATTACAGAACAGGCTATTGCTTAGATGATAATGCCAGGGCATTATTGCTCTGTTTAAGGGCTTATAAAAGATTTAAAGACGACAATTTTCTTCAACTCATTTACCGTTATAGCACCTATTTAATTTATATGCGAAATGAAAATGGGAGCTACAAAAACTATCTGAGTTATAATAAAGAATTTATTGACCAGATTGGTTCTGATGATGCTTTTGGAAGAACCATTTGGGCATTGGGATATTTGATCAGATATGCGCCTAATGATTCCATTTTACAAATAGGGCACGAAATGTTTGTTCGTTCACTTGGCTGGTTCAATGAACTAAAGCATGCGAGGGGTTGGGCAAACACCATGCTAGGACTGTATCACTATATTAAAAAGTATCCCGATCGGGAAGAGTTCGGAATTCGATTAAATGAACTTGCAAAAAAAATGGCAGCAGCTTTTTATAAATTTAGCAAGGATGATTGGTATTGGTACGAAGATATTTTAACTTATGACAATGGATTGTTACCTGCTGCAATGTATCGGGCTCATGAAGTACTTCATAATGATGAATATCTTGAAATTGCCGAAAAATCCGCCCAATTCCTTGAACGTAAATGTTTCACAGAAGGATATTTAAGAATTATTGGTAATCGGGAGTGGTACCCTAAGTTTGGAGAATTTGCAATCTACGGTCAACAACCCATTGATGCAGCAGCGATGGTAATTTTATATCATGCTAAATATCAAGCATTACAATGTGAAGACGCTGCTACAAAACTTAAAATCTGTTTTGAGTGGTTTCTCGGAAAAAATGATCATAGCATTCCGATGTACGATGAAGAAACAGGAGGTTGCAACGATGGGCTTGAAGAATTTACGATCAATCGAAATCAGGGGGCAGAAAGTACGATTTCGTATATCCATGCATACTTAATTGCAGGTGATTATTATTAACTATTCAATCCCTGCTTAATTACTTCAACGATTTTTATTGCTGGTTGAGCAAAGCTAAAAATTATTTCTTTAAAATTTTTTGAATCCTTAACAACAAAACTTCTTGGTCAACTGGTTTCTTGATATATTCGATTGCTCCCATTTTTAATCCTTTGGCTTCTTCTTCCTTGCTTGTAAATCCGGATAAGAGGACGACCGGGATTTTGATGTTATTATCGTTAATATAATTGAGCATTTGATAGCCATCAAAATTCGGCATAGCAATATCTGAAAGAATCAAATCAAATTTACCTTTTGAAATCTGAATTAGTGCGACAATTCCATCAGGCGCAATTTCAACTTCATAACCTCCCGATCGTAAAATACCGGCTATTACTTTTTGATTGATTACCTCATCTTCTACAACTAAAATACGTGCTTTATTAACTTCAGCTTCACCGTTCATCTTTTCGAGATTATAACCGGCAGGAATAAGTCGTTCCATCAAATCATCCATCGGAATTGCAGCATAAGTAGAAGCCGTATCTGACATTGCATATGGAAGTACCAACTGATTATTATGTATAATCGAACCACATGAATAAACTACATTTGGAACATAACCTTCACGTTCTTCTTCATTTGGCATAAGTAATGGTTCACTCAATTGCCCAATTACTTTGGTAGGATCTTCTAAATCAAGCAAAGTTGCACCCAAACAATATTTTCGCATGGTACCTACTCCGTGTGTAATTACTAACCATCCATGTTCGGTTTCAATCGGAGAGCCACAATTTCCAACCTGAATATATTCCCAGGGGAATTTTGGTTCCTGAATTTTTTTAGCCTTATTCCAAATATTAATATCATCAGAAAACATGATGTAATTATTTATGCCATCGAGCCTTGAAAGCATTGCATATTTATCATTGAGCTTCCGGGGAAATAATGCCATTCCTTTATTTTGTGCATTTTCTCCATGAATAGGCATAATTTTAAAATGATAAAAATCTTTGGTAACGATCAGTTTAGGCATAATGGTAAACCCATTATAAGCCGTATAAGTTGCATAATAATTAATGGTCCCGTCATTTTCGGTAAACTTTACAAATCGGGCATCTTCAATGCCGTTGCTTTCGGATGCCGCGATTGGAAAAATTACCCGATCGGAGATTCCAGTATCGAGCGAGAAGGTAATTTCATAATGTGAATCGGCCAACCAGGTCATGGTTTGCAGTTTTTTTCTTGCTGCAGCATCAGGGTTGATCTCAAGAATGGTTTGGTTGATGGCATTTATTAACTCATTATAATCAAACTCGAATCGCAGCTTTTCAGAAACAGGGGCAAGTTCTGTTTCTGTTAAATGCATTTCCATTAGTTTATTAAAGAATTCTTCTTTTTGATAAACTTTATTTCTTATCGCCTCGGCTTCATCAACTAATTTTCCGGTCTGTATAACCTGTAAATTATTGTCCTTATCAAGCAAACCTCCCCTAAAAACGATGGAAGAAATATGCCCTTCACCTGTAGCCCTAAAACTTAGAATTACCCTTTTTTCTCCTTCCATTAATCCTGTTTGATCAGGATCTTCTACGATGGATGGATTAAAAAACGCGGCTGATTCAATAGAATATTCACTGGTAAAGTAAGCACCAATCAATAGTTTTTTAAAGTCGGGAAGTTCACTTATATTCCCATTCCTACCATTCATGATCTCCTGAACACGATTAAAGTTAGTTTGAAATATGCGGGAAATATTTCGATGACGACTTGAAAAATCACGTAATGATTGATTTAAGGTAAGTTTGGCAGCCTGATCGGGCATATCAATCACTTTTTGGATAATAGATTGTATCCGGGTTTCCGGGCCGGGAAAAAAGAAACGTGTTATAACCCTTTTAGGATCTGAATAAAACCGAACTGCCTTCCTGAATACTTTAGTGCTCATTAGAATTAGATTTACAATTTAAAAATATACAAAAAACACTTCGATAAATAATTGAATTATTAATAAAACAAAAAGCTAGTACTTTTCAGGTATGTTTTTGAGAATATTGAACAAGAATTCACGAGCTCTGAATAGTTGAGCCTTAACTGTGCCTAAAGGAAGATCTAATTCTTTTGAAATTTCCTCATACGAAAACTCCTTGAAATATCTTAACTCTATCAAGGTTCGATAATGAGGTTTTAATTTTTCAACAACCTCATGCATCATCTCAATTTTTTGTGTCTTTATTATTCTTTCTTCAGGATCTAAGGTTTCAGAAGGAATGCTTTCGCCGAACTCGTGACTATTTTCATCTTCGCCCCTATTGTTTAATGAAAAAGTATTCTTTTTCTTTTTACGGATAAAATCGATGCAATTATTGGAAGCAATTTTAAATAGCCAGGTACTAAAAGCATAATCGGGAGTATATTGTTCAAGCTTTTTAAATGCCTTACCAAAAGCTTCAATGGTAAGATCATCTGCATCGTCAGGATTATTGGTCATTTTCAAAAGCATAAAGTATAATGAATCACGATAATTATGCATTAACGTAGCATATGCCTTCTGGTCACCATGATTAACTGCTGCCAAAACCAACCTATAATCACGTAATCCCTTCTCCGTCAGATGCGACCCTACTTCCATTTGTTTTGTTTAATAAATACATTCGATATTCTCACCGTCATATGGATGAATATCATGAGTAATTCCAGCAAAGGTGTAACTAACAATAATTTGCGTTCCGATAAAACCATCATGCTCTTTTTAATAATAATCAATTGCGTCAACAATCTTAATCCAAATAACCCCAAAACAATAAAAATATTGTATTCCAAGATGAGTAGTGTGGCAAATAGCGCATAAATAACAAACTTGCTTAGTTCATATTTCCCTAATAAAAAACGGGTTCCACTTCTAAAATATTTTACCGTATTTAATTGTTGTTGCTTACGAAGAAACCATAAACGGAAATATGGTACAAACGCAGTATGCATAAAACTTTCAGGACGAATAGATATGTTTGTATTCTTACTTGTGGCAACTCTATTTATGAATAAATCATCATCACCTGATTGTATTTTATAATGAGAAATAAAACCTTTTGATTTATAAAAAAGCGACTTTTTATATGCCAAATTCCTACCAACCCCCATAAATGTTTTACCAATTATTGCATACGATAGATACTGAATAGCTCTTTGTATTGTATCATAACGGGCAATTGTATTAAAGAGCCCCTTATCGGGTTTAATTGGACTGTATCCCAAAACTATTTCCGTTGAAGGAGTAAAAGCTAAAGCCATATTTTTCAACCACTGATCGGAATTTGGTTCACAATCAGGATCGGTCAATACAAGTAACTCGTTTTTTGCTGATTTGATACCAAGTGACAGTGGGAACTTTTTTCCACTGAAAAAATTCAAATTTTGGGCGATATTAACAATGCTGATATTCGGGTGTATCCTTTTTAAATCTTCAAGGTACTCAAGCGTATCATCGGTTGAAGAATCGTTAACGACTACAATTTCGAAACTGGGATAATCTTGCTCTAAAATTTTTGGCAACAAAGTTCTTAGCAAATAATCTTCATTCCTGGCACAAATCACAACCGAAACAGGGAGCAACTCTATGCTCTGCTTTGTTGGACGATAAAAAGCCAGCCTGCTAAAAATAAACCAGTAATATATCATCTGATCAATAAATGCCAAAGCATATATTGCCAACAATATAAAAGGTAAAGAAAATTGGGGAATTGGCATTTCCATTTCACAATAATTAGAACGTAAAATTATTCAATCTTCAGTAATAAAAATTAACTTAGAGCAATTTTTTATAAACATGAAATTTTCCATAAAATCGACTGATAAAAACTCCAATGCTCGTACCGGCATATTAGCTACAGGTCATGGCAATATTGAAACTCCCATATTTATGCCCGTGGGCACAGTAGGTGCCGTAAAGGCTGTTCAAATCCCCGATCTGACAAATGATACTAAAGCTCAAATCATTTTGGGCAATACCTATCACCTTTATTTGCGACCCGGGTTAAATATTATTGAAGAAGCCGGTGGTTTGCACAAATTTAACGGATGGGATAAACCTATACTTACAGATAGTGGTGGATATCAGGTTTATTCATTGGCAAATACACGAAAATTGACCGAAAAAGGAGTAGTTTTCCGTTCGCATATCGATGGGTCAAAACATGAATTTACCCCTGAAAATGTAATGGATATTCAACGAACCATTGGAGCTGACATCATCATGGCTTTTGATGAATGCACTCCTTATCCCTGTGAATATGATTATGCAAAAAATTCATTAAAAATAACTCATCAATGGTTGGACCGATGTATTGCACAATTTGATTGTACACAAGCTAAATATGGTTACGATCAAATACTTTTCCCGATTGTTCAAGGTAGTGTTTATAAAGATCTTCGCTTAGAATCTGCTGAATTTATAGCGTCAAAAAATGCAATTGGAAATGCCATTGGTGGATTATCTGTTGGCGAACCTCATGAAATGATGTATGAAATGACCGAGTTAGTTTGTAACATTTTGCCGAAAGATAAGCCCAGATATTTGATGGGAGTTGGTACACCTGAGAATATTTTAGAAAGCATTGCCTTAGGCATCGACATGTTTGATTGTGTGATACCAACAAGAAATGCCCGGCACGGAATTATTTATACATCAAATGGAATCATTAATATTAAAAATGAAAAATGGAAAAATGATTTCAGTGTTCTGGATGAAAATGGCCAATCATATGTAGATCATCAATATAGTAAGGCATATGTCAGGCATTTATTTGCAGCAAATGAAATTTTAGGGGGAATGATTACCAGTTTACATAATCTGGCTTTTTATTTATGGTTGGTGAAAGAAGCCAGAACTCATATTTTTACCGGAGATTTTACTAGCTGGAAAAATACCATGGTAAAAAAGCTTTCTGCAAGAATCTGATTAATGTACTATGTTTTCTATCTTTGCTTCACATAATTCATCATAACAACGCTTTTCGGTAGATTCATGAAAATAATCGATTATTATATTATTAAAAAATTTCTGGGGACGTTTTTTTATGCAATAAGTTTGCTGATCATTGTTGTTATTATCTTTGATGTCAGCGAGAATATAGATGATTTTTTGGAAAACAATGCTCCTCTCAAAAATATTATCTTCGATTACTATTTAAATTTCATCCCTTATTTTATCAATCTTTTTATTTATCTTTTCACCTTCATCTCAGTGATTTTTTTCACTTCGAAACTGGCATCAAATACTGAAATTATTGCCTTTTTGAATAGTGGGATTAGTTACAATCGATTCCTCAGACCTTATCTTCTTTCTGCCGTGTTCCTTTCAATACTTTCATTTTATTTATCAAATTTTTTAATCCCGCCGGCGAATGAAAAGAGACGAGAATTTAAAGATGAGTACATGGAGAAGCTGAACAAATTGAAGGATAGGAACATCCACCTACAAATCAGCCCGGGTGAGTTTGTATATGTTCAGAATTATAGTATTGGGAGTAATGTTGGTTTTAAATTCACCTTGGAAAGATTTAAAGATTTCAAATTAGAATATAAACTAAGTGCCGAACTTATAAAATGGGATACAGCTAATTTAGTTTGGCATCTGGAAGATTATTTTATCCGCAAAATTAACGGTGAAACCGAATCCCTTATAAAAGGTGTCACCCTTGATACAACTTTAGCGTTGGCTCCTTCAGATCTTTACTATCAAAAGAACGATTACGAGATCATGAATTATTGGGAGTTAAATGAAAGAATAAAACAAGAGAAACTGAAAGGATCGGACAATGTCAAGTATTATGAAGTTGAAAAAGGAAAACGTCAGTCAGCCCCATTTGCAACCATTGTAATGACCATTATTGGGGTTTCCCTATCAAGCAGAAAATTGCGAGGCGGAATTGGAATGCACCTTGGAATGGGGCTCGGAATTGCTTTTGCCTATATTTTATTCATGCAAATTTCAACAGTATTTGCAACCTTCGGTAATTTATCGCCACTATACGCAGCCTGGGTTCCCAATATCTTCTTCGGTATAATCGGAATAGCAATATTAACAACAACCCCAAAATAGAAGAGCCAGACAAATTTTCATTATCCGGCTCTTGAAAAAATTTATTAAATTTTTGATGACCAATAAAAAGAATCTTTGAAATTTGCCGACAAATCAATTGGTTTTTCAAACATCCCGTAAACAGCCGAGCCGCTACCACTCATCGATGCATACGTTGCTCCCAAATTGTATAATGCCGATTTAATATTTTTAAGTTCAGGATAAATGCCAAAAATGGGTTCCTCAAAATCATTGACCAAAGTATATCTCCACTCTTCAACTCGCTCGCTTTTAACAATTTCAGAAGAATGTCTTTCTTTCTTTTTTGGAATAATCTTTGAATAAGCGAATGCGGTGTCAACATGGATATCCGGTGCGATGATTACAAATTGATATGTATTCAAATCTATATTCATTTGTTTGAATTTATCACCTCTTTCGAACGCTGCATGTGGTTCATTTATAATAAAAAAAGCACAATCGGCTCCAAGTTTGGAAGCAAATTTCAATAAATCAGATTCTTTAATTTTTAAATCAAAAAGATTGTTCAGCAATTTCAAGGTAAAAGCCGCATCCGACGAACCACCACCCAAACCGGCGCCCATTGGAATCACTTTATGAAGATGGATTTTTACATCCGGCAAGCTAAATTTATCTTTTAATAAATGGTATGCCTTCATGCACAAATTTGCTTCCTGATCGCCGGTAATCCTTAACCCGCTTGAGTTAAAACTGGTTTTAGAATCTTCGGTTTTGATAATTTCCAAAACATCGCATAAATCCACCGGGAAAAATACGGTATCAATATTATGAAATCCGTCCGCTCTTTTATCTAATACATTTAAACCCAGATTTATTTTAGCATTTGGAAAAGCAATCATATCTTATCGAATAATAATGAAATATAAAATTAAAGAAATTAGACATCTGAAAGGTTTTATTTTTTTACTCCAGGTATTCAAACGATCATCCTATTTTAGTAACTTTGAGTGATTATATATATTCAATTTCTTAATTGCGCTTATGGCCCTTCTAAATTCGGTACTTTCCTGGCTCATAAAAAAGAGGATTCATCAAATTGAGCTCTTTAAAAAATATCCTCATGAAGTGCAGGAAGAATGGTTGAGGAAATTAATCAACAGCGCTAAAGATACTGAATGGGGTTTAAAATATGATTTTAAATCCATAAAAACCTATGCCGATTTTTGTGAACACGTTCCTGTAAATGATTACGATTCGCTTAAACCCTATATTGAACGTTTGAGGACTGGGGAGCAAAATTTATTATGGCCGTCCGAAATAAGATGGTTCGCTCAATCGTCCGGCACCACAAATGATAAAAGCAAGTTTATTCCTGTAAGTGAAGAATCGCTCGAGGATTGTCATTATAAAGGAGGCAAGGACATGCTTTCCATTTATTTTAACAATAATCCGAATTCCAATTTTTTTGATGGCAGGGGCTTGGCTTTAAGTGGAAGTCATCGCATCAATGAAGTGAATAATGAAGATTATTATACCGGAGATTTATCTGCCATTATCATCCAAAATTTGCCTTTTTGGGCTGAGTTTATCCGTGTACCAAAAAGAAGTGTGGCCCTGATGGATAATTGGGAAATCAAAATTGAAGAAATGGCCAAGACAAGCATTGAGTATAGCCTTACCAGTCTTTCGGGGGTTCCATCCTGGACCTTACTTTTACTTAAAAGGATTTTAGAGATTTCGGGTAAGGAAAACATTTCAGAAGTATGGCCCGATTTGGAAGTTTTCTTTCATGGAGGTGTAAATTTTGCACCCTATCGTAAACAATTTTTAGAATTGATTCCATCGCCAAAAATGCATTTTGTTGAGACTTACAATGCGTCAGAAGGGTTTTTTGGGATCCAGGATCAGCTTGATTCTAACGAATTATTGCTCATGCTCGATTATGGCATATTCTATGAATTTTTACCAATTGATCAAGTTGATAATGTGAATAAAAAACCACTTCCGCTTAACAAGGTAAAATTGCAGACCAATTATGCCATGTTGATTTCAACCAATGCAGGTTTATGGCGATATATGATTGGCGATACCATTGAATTTACCAATTTATCACCTTATCGAATTCGAATTACCGGAAGAACCAAGAGTTTTATAAATGCCGTAGGTGAAGAAGTAATAATCGATAACGCAGAAACTGCTCTCGCCGAAGCATGTCTTACTAATCAAGCTCTGATTAGTGAATATACAGCTGCTCCAATTTATGCTGATGGTGATAAAAGAGCTGCTCATGAGTGGGTGATTGAATTTGAGATCATGCCAAAAAACATTGAGGATTTTACTAATACACTCGACAAAGCATTACAATCACTTAACTCCGATTATGAGGCAAAAAGATTTAACGATATGATTTTGGACAAACCCATTTTAAGAGTTGTTCCAAAAGGTACTTTTTATAAATGGTTAAAGAAACGCGGAAAATTAGGTGGACAAAACAAAGTTCCACGTTTATCAAATAATCGGATTTATATTGACGATCTTCTGGAAGATCTTAAATTTTAAAATTGTTTGCCGTTTGTTTGATTTTTTTAACTTCGTACATAATTAAAATCACAAAGAGATGCATATAGCTATTGCAGGAAATATCGGTTCAGGGAAAACTACTTTAACCCGACTTCTTTCAAAACATTTTGGGTGGAAGGCTCATTACGAAGACGTTGACACTAATCCATACCTCAACAGTTTTTATGAAGATATGCAACGATGGTCATTCAACTTGCAAGTATATTTTCTGAATAGCCGGTTCCGCCAAGTGATTAAAATCAGGCAAAGTGGCAAAACTGTAATTCAGGATCGTACAATTTATGAAGACGCTTATATTTTTGCGCCGAATTTGCATTCGATGAACCTGATGTCGACACGTGATTTTGAAAATTACAGTTCCTTGTTCGAATTGATGAGTTCGTTTATTCAACCACCTGACTTATTGATTTATTTGCGTTCAAGTGTGCCGAATTTAGTGAATCAAATTCAGAAACGCGGGAGGGAATATGAAGAATCTATTCGATTGGATTACTTAAAACTCCTAAACGAAAGATATGAAGGCTGGGTTTCAAAATATGAATCAGGTAAATTATTGATTATTGATGTTGATGATATTGATTTTGAATCGGTCCCTGAAGATTTAGGAATGGTAATTGAAAAAATTAATGCAGAAATTCATGGCCTGTTTTAAATAAAACTCATGGCTACTATTGAAGATTTTAATAAACTTGATATACGAAGCGGGAAAATAATTGAGGTTTACGATTTTCCTGAAGCCAAAAATCCATCCTATATATTGGTGATCGATTTTGGTAATGAAATTGGATTGAAAAAATCGAGTGCACAACTTACAAAGAACTATAAAAAGGAAGATTTAATGGGAAGAATGATCTTAGCTGTTGTAAATTTTCCTTCCCGACAAATTGGCCCGAAAATTTCAGAGGTACTAACATTGGGCGTGCCGGATAAAAACGGGAATACCATTTTAATAGTTCCCGAGAACGAAGTACCTGAAGGTGCTAAACTTTATTAAGCTATTATGAAAATCATTGGCATTATACCAGCTCGTTATGAGTCCAGTCGTTTCCCGGGCAAGCCATTGGCAATGATATTGGATAAACCAATGATACAGCATGTTTATGAAAATGCGTCTAAAACTGTTTCTTTAAATGAACTTATTGTAGCTACCGACGACCTGCGAATCTTTGAGTGTGTGGAGAAGTTTGGCGGCAAGGTTGTAATGACCGGAAAGAACCACCAAAGTGGATCGGACAGATGCAGTGAGGTTTTGAAATTATTAATAGCTAAGAAGCAATATTTTGATGTTGTAATTAACATCCAAGGTGATGAACCATTCATCAAAACAGTACAGCTCGAAATGATAATCGAAAGCTTCGAAGAAGATTCAACTGCTGAGATTTCAACATTGGTAAAAAAAATTCATCAAACTAACGAACTTTTTAATCCAAACGTCGTTAAAGCAGTGGTCAATCATAAAGGAGATGCATTATACTTTAGTCGTTCACCCATCCCATTTATGAGAGATCTGGATCAGGCTCAGTGGATAAGCCATCATTCTTATTATAAACATATTGGAATATATGGATTTAAGACTGATGTACTGCAACAAATTACAGGCTTGAACAAGTCCGGTTTAGAGAAATCTGAAAATTTGGAACAATTAAGATGGCTGGAAAATGGCTTTAAAATAAAAACTAAATTAACAACTATTGAAAACATTGCGATTGATCAGCCGGAAGATTTAAAAAAAATTACAAATAATATTTGAATATTGAATTCAACGGTCGTACTTTAGCAGATTACCAGATTTTTAAGGGATAAAAAATGAAAGTTGCACGTTATATTGGAGACTTACTGTTTAAATACGAATGTATTGTTATTCCTGGATTTGGTGGATTTATAACAAAGGAAATTCCTGCAAAAATCCACCCTGTTCAAAATTATTTTGTTCCTCCTTCAAAAGACATCGTATTCAATGCTCATCTAAAAGCAAATGATGGGTTACTTATAAACCATATAGCCAGTTCAGAGAAAATTACTTATTTAGAAGCAAAGAAAACACTTGATCGATTTGTTGAACAATGCGAATCTGCTCTAAAAAACGGAAAAAGAATTCATTTCCGAAAAGTTGGCACTTTATTTTTAAATGAAGCCGGCTTTAAACAATTTGCACCGGATGGTACTCAAAATTACCTTGCCGATTCTTATGGGTTAAAAAGTTTTATTTCACCGCCTATCAAAAGAAGTACAACCGGTCGGCCAATTGTTAAAAAACAGATTCCACAAGATAGGAAAGCAGAACATGTTTATGAAAGGCCACAGATCAAAAAACCTATAGCAAAGCCTAAAGCCAAGGGCCCAAAGTATATTCGTATTAATGTATCTGCAGTTGTTATTTTGCTCATTGCTTCAGCCTTTTTAATATTCAGGTTCAATCACGTTAAGGAATACTACAAAAACTATTCTTCACTTATTCCTTTCTACTATGCCAATCCTAACGATTATCTTATTTCAAATTATGTTAGGCTTGGACTTGCAAATGTTACAAATTTGGGTGATAAATTAAAAGTTGTCGGAGATAAATTAAATATCAATTATGAATTACCTAAAGAAGAGACAGATAAACCTATAGTTGAAGAAAAAAAAACCGACTCAATTGTTGACACCTATGATATATTAGTGGAAAATTTAAAAGGGAAAACGAAGGATTTATCAGAAGTTGAATCTGAAAACAACAGAGCCATTGAAGCTCAACCGAATGAAAATGCTGCGCCACAACCTGTTGTTCTTGAAAATAAGATTATCCCAAAAAACGATCAAACTTCACCTAAATATTATATTATTGGCGGGTCATTTGCTAGTTTGGCCAATGCCGATAAGTTTGTACTGGAATTAAAACAAAAAGGATTTGAAGCCGACATTGCCGGAGTTAACAAATTCAATCACTACCGCGTGTATTATAACAGTTATAACAATATTGCTGATGCCAATCAAAAATTAGCAATTATCCGTAAAAATGAAAATTCTTCGGCCTGGATCTTACCTCTTTAGTTGTTAATATTCCATTTATCCCGACAAGTATTTCAGAATTATTATTGAATAAAATATTGAATGTCTCATCTTTTTCAGATTTTTTACGAAATTTGCTCCTCTAAAAAAATCGCTGGTGCCAAAAAATAAAATTAGGAAATTTCAAGAAAATCTCACATTTCCAAATCTCTTTCAAATAGAATATCATGATTTGATGGCCAACGGGTTTGGACTAAAAGGTAATTGGCATAATGCCTATTTCAAAAATCAGAACCCGATTATTCTGGAACTGGGCTGTGGTAAAGGAGAATACACGCTGGGGTTAGCCAATAAATATCCTAATCATAATTATATTGGCGTGGATGTTAAAGGTGCAAGACTTTGGAGAGGTGCAAAGTCATCAATTGAACAAAACTTAACAAATGCAGCCTTTGTACGAACACAAATTGAAACCATTGATTATTATTTTGAGAAAAAAGAAATTAGTGAGATATGGGTCACATTTCCAGATCCTCAACCAAAATCTCTCAAAACTCACAAAAGGTTAATTTCACCCAGATTTCTGGAAATTTACAAACGATTTCTTAAACCTTGCGGGGTCATCCATCTAAAAACCGACAATCTAAATTTATTTGAATATTGCCTTGAAATGATTAAAACGGAAAAGCATGAATTAATTCTTCAAACAAAAGATCTTTATAATTCAGATATTGAGGAGGATGTTAAAATCATTCAGACCTATTACGAGACACGTTATCTTCGTGAAGGGAAAAAAATAAACTATTTAAAATTTATTATGCATGAATGATGACATGCCTTTTTTCGAACAGGTTTACCAAGTTGCCCAACTAATCCCAACCGGAAGATTTACTACCTATGGTGCCATTGCAGCATATATCGGAAGTAAAGGCTCGGCCCGTATGGTTGGTTGGGCAATGAATGGGTCTCATCACGCAATTAAATCTATTCCTGCCCACCGTGTAGTTAACCGCAATGGGATGCTTACCGGCAAACATCATTTTGGGGACCCGACCTTGATGCAAAAATTACTTGAAAACGAAGGCATTCAAATAGCTAATGACAAAATCATTGATTTTGAAAAATATTTCTGGGATCCAGCAAAAGAATTGCTTTAAATAACTCCAATCTCATCCGAATGTCTTAATTTTACCAAATCTAAATAAGAATAGTATTATTAAATACCAGTATGCAAAAAGAAGCAATATTTGAGCAGTTGAAACAAATCATTTATTTCCCTAAACGGAATAATATTGTTGAGTTGAATATGATTGAAAACTTACAAATGAGTGAAAGTGAAGTAAGTTTTAACCTTGTGTTTCCTGATTTGAACGATCCGGGCATTAAAATGATGGTGGAAAATTGTTCTGGCTTAATTAAGGAAAAATTCGGAGAAGCAATTCAGGTAAATGTCAATCCCATCGCACAAAAAAATAGTGGGGAAGGGCCCTTATCGGGTGTTAAAAAGATTATTGCGATAGCTTCAGGTAAAGGTGGTGTAGGGAAATCAACCGTAGCAAGTAACTTAGCGATTGCCCTATCAAAATTAGGTAAGAAAGTGGCACTGCTCGATGCCGATATTTATGGCCCATCCATGCCAATTATGTTCGGCTTGGAAAATGCGCAACCATCGGCCACTCAAGTAAACGGTAAAACAAAGGTATTGCCCATTGAAAAATATGGCATCAAAATTTTATCGATTGGTTTTTTTGTTAAAGCTGATCAGGCATTGATTTGGAGAGGCCCTATGGCTTCAAGTGCCTTAAATCAATTATTCAATGATGCCGTTTGGGGAGAGATCGATTATATGCTGGTTGACCTTCCTCCCGGTACCAGTGATATTCATCTTACATTAACACAATCATACCCAATAACCGGAGCAATAATTGTTACAACACCGCAGCAAGTAGCTATAGCTGATGTTAAGAAAGCAGTTGCCATGTTCAGGCAAGAAAAAATAAATGTGCCTGTTTTGGGAGTTATCGAAAATATGTCATATTTCACACCGATAGAATTACCTGACAATAAATATTACATCTTTGGGAAAGGCAATGCCGAAAATTTTGCGATAAATTTAAACATCCCATTTTTAGGTGAAATCCCTTTAGTTGCTGCAATTGCTGAGTCGGGCGATAAAGGAAGTCCCATCGCAATGGACGGGAATGGCATCATTGGGAAAGTTTATGCCCAATTAGCTAAAAATATTATTGAACAGACTTCATAATACAATTTTTATTAAGACTTAATTTACAAATAGAATTTTATACATTTGCATTTTCAAATTTAAAAGTATTTTCCTATGAGCGAAACTAATAAAGAATTAGAGCAGAAAGTAATAAATATCATTGATCAGGTTCGGCCTTATCTTCAACAAGATGGTGGCGATATCAAGTTTGTAAACATTACCGACGACTTGGTTGTAAATGTAGAGTTGATGGGTGCTTGTGGTGCTTGTCCTTATAGCACAATGACCCTTAAAAATGGCGTTGAATCTGCAGTTAAAAAAGCTTTACCCCAAATTAAATCAGTAGAAGCCATAAATCTGTAAACAAATTTACGATAAATACTTTGCAACAATAGGCATTCTTCTGCCCATCCCAAAAGCTTTAGGCGACACCCTCAATATTGGGGGTGTTTGGTATCGTTTATATTCGGTGGTATTTACCATCTTCAGTGTGCGATCAACAATTTGCGCATCAAAACCCATCTTTTTCAAGTCTTCAGGACCTTTTCTGAGTTCGATATAATTATACAGAATTTGGTCTAATATCTTATAATCAGGCAATGAATCTGAATCTTTTTGATTCGGACGGAGTTCGGCAGAAGGAGGTTTGATAATTGTATTTTCCGGAATAATTTCTCTTTTCCTATTAATATAACGAGCCAGCTCAAACACTTCGGTTTTATAAACATCACCGAGTACTGAAATACCTCCGTTCATATCGCCATATAAAGTGCCATAACCCACGGCTGCTTCGCTTTTGTTCGAAGTATTAAGCAGTATTGACCCGAATTTATTTGACAAAGCCATTAAAATTACCCCTCTCACTCGTGCCTGAATATTTTCTTCGGCCAAATCAAAAGGTAAACCTTTAAATTGCTTACTTAAACTTTCTTTTATAGATATGTAAGAACTTTCGATGGGAATGACATCGAACTTACAATTTAAATTTAAAGCCAGCTGTTTTGCATCAGATATGGAATGATCGGAAGAAAACTGAGATGGAAGCAAAATCCCTGTAATATTTTCAGCACCCAGTGCTTCTGCTGCAATAGCAGCAGTTACTGCCGAATCGATCCCTCCTGAAAGACCCAATATGGATTTTTTAAAACCCAGTTTATGAAAATAATTACGTACGCCCATTACCAAAGCTTCATGTATCAATTCAATTTTTGAAACAAACGGTGATAAAATAACATCAGTTTTAAATTCGATCACTTCATCTAGGTCGATTAGCTGAAGGTCTTCTGTAAAATAATTACACTCCTTAACCAACTCGCCATTAGCATTATATACCAATGATCCTCCATCAAATAATAGTTCCGTTTGTGCACCCACATGGTTAACGTAAACTAAGGGTAGTTTATATTTTTTTACATTTTCAAGTAAAATTTCTTTTCGTGACGATGCCTGTAAATAATTAAATGGTGATGCGGCTATATTAATTATCAAATCAGGGTTGGATTTGTATAATTCGTCCATAGGATTTGCCGTATATAAAGGATTATCACCAACATTCCATAAATCTTCACAAATGGTCAAGGCAATTTTTTTCCCCATATATTCGATTGTTTTAAAAACGGTGGAGGGCTCAAAATAACGATATTCATCAAAAATATCATAGGTTGGCAACAAACCTTTATGATGAATGGAAACGATCTTTTTATTGCATATAAAAACAGCAGAATTATACAAGCGTTTACCTTTAACATTTATATTTCTACTCGGAGAGCCAATGATCACAGCTATATTTTCGGTTTTCTGTGCAATTGATTCAATACTTGCCCAACATCTGTCAATATAATCATCAAATTCAAGAAAATCACGGGGTGGGTAACCCGATATAGCCAGCTCGGCGAATACAACTAACTCTGCTCCAAGGCTCCTGGATTGATCGATAGCCTTGAAAATTTTGTCAAGATTTTGATCGAAATTTCCGATGTGATAATTTAATTGGGCAATAGCTAATTTCACAATTTTACACCTTGTATTATTAAAAAAGAAAGCTTACATAAATTTCAAAATAATTGTTGATCGCAATTTGGTTGATTGATGGATTAATCTTGTTCTCGTCTTTCAGTATATCGTTAATTCCGTTATTAAAATTTATCCCGGTAATTAACTTGTTTGATCCTCCTAAAGCGTACTCCATTCCGGCCCCTACAATTACTGCATATCTTGCAAATTTTATTTCTTTATAAATATCATTTTCCTCATTGATCTGACCGGCATTCTCCGAAAGAAACTTATCCTTTGCATTTCCCGATAACAAGAAATTAAGTTCCAGCCCTACCTGTCCAAAGAACCGTTTTTTTGTATTTTCATTTGTTTTCATCCTAAAAATAAGAGGCAGACCTAAATACTTAAAATTATATAACCTGCTCATTTCTCCTTCAATAGGATTTCCCTCAATGGTTTTAAGGTCGGGATAAGTAAGTGCTGAACGGATCATTGTAATATTCACTCCTGAATGGAGATCGTAGTTTTCCATAAGGTGAATTTCTGCAACGAGACCCCAACTAATCCCCGATTTTACGCCATCATAATTATAACCATCAGAATTTGGTTTCATCCAACCAATATTGGGTGACAATTTCATCCCGAATAAAAATGGCTTTTCCTGAGCCAGGCTTTGACTAATTGTTGCCGAAACTAAAATAAACAGCACAAATAATTTTTTTTTCATCCGCAATCAATTAATATTTAACGAAATAAATTATAATTTAGTGATCTGATTTCTTAAATAATTCTATTTTAAAATCCCAATACTAGCATTCAAGATACTGATAAGCAAATGTAATTAAATCAATATTAATACGCTATAATATTTGACAAAGATGATCGTTGTTAATAACCTGTTATATATTTACTTTAGTTCTTATGAATTGACTATCTTTGTTAATGCAAATTTTTTTACATGTAATAATTCAAATATTATTTTTGAAACTATAAAAGTGAAGAAAAATAAATATTAATTAACCTCAAAAATTAACAAATCAAACAATATCATGAAAAAAGTTATTTTATTATTTGCAATTACTTTGCTAGCAAGTACTGCATTCTCGCAAATTTCATTCGGGCCAAAGATTGGCTATAACACATCTAAACTTTCCACAGACAAAAGCGAAATCAAATCTGATTTGCAAAGCAGCTTTCAGTTTGGGCTTTTTTTAAGATTAGGAACTAAAATATATGTTCAACCTGAAATTAACTGGGTAACTGAAGGTGGAACATTCAAATCTGAAATTGGATTTTCGAATCCTTTTGAGAGTGATGTTAAACTAAACACTATTCAGATCCCATTCTTAGTAGGAGCTAAAGTCATTGATCTAAAACTACTTAATTTAAGGGTTTTTGCAGGTCCTACAGCATCTATTGTTACCGATAAAACCATTGAAGGCACAAATGATCTCGGAATACATGTTGATGATATCGAAGATTTAAATTGGGGCCTACAAGTTGGAGCTGGTGTTGATGTTTTAATGTTTACCCTAGATGTTCGATATAATATTGGATTAACCAAAGTTATAGGGGATGTAGACGGAAATACCTACGATTCAAAAAGTAATGGATTCACCGTTTCACTAGGTTGGAAGATTTTTTAACTGAATGAGTACCTCGGTTTTCAGGATGCCAAATCATATGATTTGGCATCTTTTGCTTACGTTAATCCTTCAGTGTGAAAAAACAAATAATGATTAACTTTTACTGTACAGTTTTTTATTAAAAATATTCTCCTTGAAATTTAAAACGTTTTATATAATTGTTATTCTATTCTTACTTAATTCATGCAACAGTGAAAAGGAAAGAAAATTAGATTTTGATGTTTCGGGTATAAAACTAGCTGATTTTAGCATTGCACGCTACGAGCGTGATCTCTTCAACCTACAACCTGATCACATAAAGGAAGGCTTGCAAGTTATTCAACAAAAATATTGGATTTTTCTTGCTGCTGATCTGGAGGATACCACGAATTTGAACAAGATCGAAGATTTTATAACAGATCCTGAACTAATTAACGCATTTCAAGAAACAGAGAAGAAATTCCCTGATCTAAATTCACTAACCTTTGAGCTAGGAAATGCTCTTAAATATTACAAACATTATTTTCCTGAAAACTTTATTCCTCAAGTTTTTACTTATGTCTCAGGATATCAATATGAGTATCCTGTGCAAATTGCCGACAGTGCGGTTATCATTGGATTGGATGTTTATTTAGGCAACGATTTTAAAACTTACAGCCAAATCGGTATTCCCCGATACAAAATTGAAAGGATGCAACCCAATTATATTTCCATTGATTGTATGAAAGAACTTGCCCTGCAATTACTACCTCCATCCCCAAAAACAACTACATTTCTGGATGAAATAATTAACCTCGGGAAAGTCATGTATTTTCTGGATGCTACCTTGCCAAAGAAGGAAGAGTTTTTAAAAATTGGCTATAGTCCGGAACAGCTTAAATGGTGCTCGGAAAACGAAAGAAATTTGTGGGCCTTTATCATCGACAATCAGGTATTATTCAGCTCCGATAGTCAGATTATCAGAAAGTTTACAATCGACGGACCTTTTACTGCCGCTTTTTCTAAAGAAGCTCCTGCCCGCCTTGGCACATGGTTCGGATGGCAAATAGTCCGTTCATACATGAACCATCATCCTGATATCACACTTGCTGAATTATTCAGGAATACAGACAACAATTTGATCTTTTCCCAATCCAAGTACAAACCACTTCAGTAAAAATTAATTCTTGCATTTCTGCGACATTTTAACTTTTTTGGTATTAAACTTTACCTGAATCTTAATTTTGCAGGTTAAATTATGCTCGTTAAAACATTCGGAAGCGCCATCATTGGAATTGATGCCTTAACCATAACTATTGAGGTTGAAGTTGGTCAGGGTATCAATTTTTACTTAGTCGGATTACCTGATAGTGCGGTGAAAGAAAGTCAGCAAAGAATTGAATCGGCCCTATCTCAAGTTGGATATAAATACCCGGGGAGAAAAATTGTCATCAACATGGCCCCTGCCGATATCCGCAAAGAAGGTTCTGCCTATGATTTACCACTGGCCGTTGGAATTCTGGCAGCATCTGAACAAATTAAATCTGACCTTTTAAACGATTACATCATCATGGGAGAACTCTCACTTGATGGCAGCCTGAACCCCATAAAAGGAGCTTTGCCAATTGCTATTTCTGCTTTGGAAAATGGGTTTAAAGGGATTATTATTCCCAAAGCGAATGTATTAGAAGCTTCAATTGTCAGTAAGTTAGAAGTTCTAGGAGCCGAAAATATTACAGAAGTGATTGAGCATCTGGATGGAAAAACCCCAATCATCCCATCAATAATTGACACCAGAAAAGAATTTTATTCGCAACTTAATCATTACGAGTTTGATTTTTCGGAAGTAAAGGGACAGGAAAACATAAAACGGGCACTTGAAATTTCAGCTGCCGGTGGGCACAATGCAATTTTGATAGGCCCACCCGGATCAGGAAAAACGATGTTGGCAAAACGAATGCCCTCCATACTTCCACCTTTGAACTTAAAAGAAGCTTTAGAAACCACTAAAATTCATTCGGTTGCAGGCAAAATGGGAAATCACAAAGGATTAATTACGGTTCGCCCTTTCCGTGCGCCCCATCATACGATAAGCGATGCCGGTTTGGTTGGAGGAGGGTCCTTCCCTCAACCCGGTGAAATCACCCTGGCACAAAACGGTGTATTATTTTTGGATGAACTTCCAGAATTTAAACGAACCGTTTTGGAAGTAATGCGACAACCCATGGAAGATCGTAATGTAACGATTTCACGTGCAAGGATATCAGTTGAATACCCGGCCAATTTTATGTTGATTGCAGCTATGAATCCATGTCCTTGCGGGTATTACAACCACCCCGACCAGGAATGTGTTTGTGGACCGGGCATGGTTCAAAAATACCTGAATCGCATTTCCGGTCCTTTGCTCGACCGGATTGATATTCATGTTGAAGTAGTTCCTGTTCCGGTTGATACACTCTCCGATAATACTCCAAGCGAACTAAGTGAGTTGATACGTCAGCGTGTAATTAAAGCCCGAAAAATACAGGAAGTTCGTTTTACAGATAGTGAAAATACACATTGCAATGCTCAAATGTCGACCAAACAATTAAGAGCGATTTGTAAGATTGACGATACAGGTCAACAACTTTTAAAAAATGCCATTAACAAATTGAATCTGTCTGCCCGTGCTTACGATCGTATCATCAAAGTTTCCCGCACTATCGCTGATTTGGAAGGACAAGAAGAAATACTGACCGAGCATTTGGCTGAAGCCATTCATTATAGAAGTCTTGACCGTGAAAGCTGGGGAAATTAATTAATAAAGTACTATCCACAAAATACTTAGATTAAGCAAATGAAAATGAAGAAGAAACAAGAAACGGCAGACAAAAAAGAAATTTTTAAGTGTTACAGATGTAGATACATTTTAGATGAATTTACAAAATATTGTCCCCGCTGCGAAGAAGAGCAATTACAGATTTTAATGCAGCCTTATATTGAAAAGTAATGCAATATGATATCTTGAGAAGCTTCCAGTATTATATGCAAAACCATTGTTGTGCGAGGTTTCCAAACCATTGTTGTGCGAAGTTTAGAAACTTCGCACCGAATAGAAAGTAGACCTTGTCTACTTAAAATCTTGATACCGAAAAGAAAAATCACATGGGTTACAAATATCAAATACATGACCAATCAAAAGCATACTATTTAACTTTTACAGTAGTTCAATTGGTGGATGTTTTCAGCCGAAGGACATATAAAGATATTGTCATTGATAGTCTTAAGTATTGTCAAAAAAATAAGGGATTAGTAATCTATGCATATGTAATCATGACCAATCACTTGCACCTGTTAGTCAGTGCCGATCATGAAAACTTAAGTCAATAATTGCCGATTTTAAAAAGTTTACAAACAAGGCCATCATTAGAATAATTCAGGAAGGTGATGAAAGCAGAAAAGACTGGATGCTCAATCTGTTTTCATTCGAGGCTAAAAAACATAGCCGAAATAAGTATTTTCAATTTTGGAAACAGGAGAGCCATCCGGTTGAGATTTATTCAAATACGTTTATTAAACAGAAGGTTGAGTACATTCATAATAATCCAGTAAAAGCTGGGATTGTTGAAAAACCTGAAGAATATTTATATTCCAGTGCAAGAAATTATGCTGACAAAGTAGGAATATTGGATGTGGTTCGCCTTTCGCTTTATGTTTTGTAAGGGTTTTGTTACTTTTGTAGTTAAAAACTACCTATTATTTTGTGCGAAGTTTCCAAACTTCGCACAACAGGTAAAGGTTATATAAAAGAATGTTATAAAGTTAAAGTCTTGGCTTGAAACAATAAATACAGGAATTTCACACAACCCAAAATATCAAATCATTTCTGTTTCATAAAGGCTCAATCTGTTTCGGAGCAAAATAATTTCATCCTGCATCGCTTTCATTCGTTGTAACAAATGAGTTATGGTCTCAATACCTTCAAGGTTAATATCCATATCATAATAAAAACCGATAAATTTTTCAACCTGCCGAAGCTGATCGGCATCAATAAACACTGCATTTTCAACTGTCATAACTTCAATCAATCCGGTTTGCTGCAAAGCGCTGATGAATGAAATTTCGATATTGTGATTGGTGCAGAATTCATCGATGGCTATAAATTTTTTTGTTTGCATGGCATCTGTTTTAAAATTACGATTTAGACAATTCGACAAATAATGCTTTCTGCTTATCCGTTAACTTTGTTGGAACTTTAATTTTGTAGGTCACATACAAATCTCCAAACTGCCCTTCTTTTTTATAAACCGGGAATCCTTTACCTTTTAACTTTATTTTACTACCATTTTGCGTTTCAGGTGCTACTTTTAGTTTTACTTGTCCGTTGAGGGTATCAATTGTGATTTCACCCCCTAACACCGCAGTATATAAATTTAAATCGATTGTTGTATATAAATTATCACCCAAGCGTTTAATTTTAGGATGATTTGAAAAAGAAAATGTAATGTATAAATCTCCATTGGGTCCGCCATTTATGCCCGAACCGCCATGTCCCCGGATTTTTATTGTTTGCCCATTTTCAATTCCGGCAGGGATTGTAATTCCAATCTTTGCTCCGTTAACTGCTAAGGTTTGTTTTTGGGTCCTGGCAGCATCAATAAGTTCAAGATGTAATTCCGCATTGAAATCCTCTCCGCGATATTTAGCCTGTCTGCCCCTGCTTCCACCCGCGGCCCCTCCAAACATCGATTCAAAAAAATCAGAAAAATCTCCGCCTGAAAATCCTGATCCGCGAGCATAGGATGATCGTTCCTGATTTTGTTTTTGCTTTTCAAATTCATCTGCATGTTGCCAGTCTTTTCCATGTAGATCGTATTTCTTCCTTTTTTCCGGATCACTCAAAACTTCATTCGCTTCGTTAATCTGCTGAAAATTATTGTTGGCATCCTTATTATTCGGATTCAAATCGGGATGATATTTTCGGGCTAATTTCCGATAAGCGGTCTTAACATCCTTCAGTGTTGCCGTTTTATCGATTCCCAAAATTTTATAATAGTCAATAAACATCTTGATGATATTAAGTTAGAGTTAACAATATATTGAATAAACGTAAAGATAATAAATGCTTAAGCTTTAAGCTATTCTCGATTTTCAATCTTCTTCCAAAATTCAGTTTTAGCCGCCGGCGCAAACATCCACTTTCAGGCTCTCTATTCTTGCTTTAAAAAAAGAAAAGGCACGGACAACCAGCCTACGGCTGGCTAGCATGTCCGCACCAGTGGGGAGCTAATTCATGCCTATGGCATATAAATTTGGAAACTTTGCACAACAGAGAAGGTAAAAGTTTGAAAGGATGTGCCTTCTCAACGATTACGCTTACCCTTTCCATTTCTGTTATTCCCCTTACTCTTTTTGTCTAGCTTCTGCCATTTTCCCGGAACCCAATAATGACCCCGTGGACTTGCTTGCCAATGACCGGTAATGAAGGTCCGGCTTTGGTGTGGTCTCTGCCAATAGCCATTTTGCTGAACATACATGTGGCTTTGACGATTATATGTCCAATTCCCGTCTGTCCATATATGTAGATCGCTTGGGCGTTGTGGCCTGGAATATTCACGGTATGCCGGAACTGTTGCTACATATCTGGATGCACAGCTGTTAAATAGCAATCCGATTCCTGCTAAACTACCTATGAAAATGACCTTTTTCATGCTTTTACCGATCTTAGTAATAAAACCGGTTTCATTTGAAATCAATAATGGTTTAAATTTATTTGCATCCTGAAAACCTTTTGATAAAACATCTTCATTTTTCATAATAATTAATTTTATTTTGTGACTTAGTAATCACAAGAGTACAAATATGGAGTCTTTAATTTCAGGGAGTGTTACACGATTTCAGAAAAAATTTACATGATTCACACATTTAGTTCAACCCCTATAATATAGGATCTTAGTCTTTTACCTGATTTTAATATCAATCCCTGAATTCAACTTTACCTGATTAAAATTATCCAACTTAAAAACCAAACGAATTCTTTCTTTGAATGAACCGGTAACCGATTCAATATTTCCGGAAACAAGCAATGGAACATAGATCTCAAAAAAGTTCCATAATCCTGCTTTTATGCCAGCTTCATAAAAAAATGGCGAATCATGTCCGTTTCCGGCACCATGGTCGTTCAATAAAAAGTTAACAAAGGGTTTAACCGGTATCTTAACGAGATTTCCAGGCAAACTGCTTATGAAAGACAAAGAAATCAGCCACTGGCTATATCCAAGCTTATCGTTAACCGGCGACACCAAACCTCCTTCGGTAATGCTCATCTGCCTCGACCAAAAAGTTGTTGGAAAAACACTGAAACGGTCAGGATAGGTTCCTTGGAAAAGGTATTGTTCAGGTCCGCTTCTGCCACTTGCGGAAAGTGAATAAAACGGAATATCCGGATTATCTCTCAACATTGTTCCTGCAAATAACCTGATATCCAAACCATTTTTCTTTCCCGAATAGCTAAATTTATAATTAAGTACTACAGATGTTTTCAGAAACGACTTACTGTATTCGCCAGAAACCAACAGGTTGAAGGGATTGACCGCGCGAGTGTTTTCCAACTGGTATCCAAGTTGCAGATAAGAATTGTTCCCGACCTTCTCCTGACGTTCAATCTGAAAAAGGCTTGATGCTTCGATATAATTCCCAAATGCCATTTGCGTTAATGGAATATTCATTTTATCAGTCCTGAAATAAACTTTTAATCCAGCCTTCAGCATGTGATAGTTTTGGTTACCGGGAGCACCAAATTGCGTTCCTTCTAATGAAATTGTGGCCTTTCTGATGAGTTTCTCGTAGGGCGTAATATTGTATGAAATTTTTCCAAATCCGGCTAAACCAGAACCTTTGAATGTAAAAAATGGGATCACAAAATATTCAAATGGTTTTGGCGTAAGAAATCCATTATGCAAAGCGATACCAATCATAAAACCATTTTCGAGGGTCCAGTTAAATGCAGGAAAATACATCAACTGTCTTTTTTCGGGATCTTCCAGAGAAAAGTAGAGCTGGGATCGGATGGGGTCAGCTTTTCTAAAAATTCCAGATGTTTGGATGTTATTATTAAGTCTGAATAATTCAGGGGTAACATGCTCCGGGTCAATTTTTAGTTCGGAATAATTACCTTCAGGAATATTTATCCATTGCTGACCTTTAAAACCATCAACCCATTTCTCAAAACAGATCGAATCACCCTTCATACCGGCTATCAAGAATGGGGATTCCAATTCACCATTATTTTTCACAAGCAGTTGTTGATTCACAAAACGAACCACTTTGTAGTCCATCCGTTTGGTTGTGCCAATGAAATCAATAAAAAACCAAGTCAGGTCCTTGCCAGTAGATAATTCAAATGATTCGTGCAGATCCTCCGGTTGGGGATGCATGAATTTCCATTTGTTGTAGTAATCATGCATAGCAGAATCATAAATGGAATCTCCAAGATAGGCCCTCAAATAGTTAAACCCCATTCCTGCTTTATTATAAATAATTAGGCTATAATTCAAGGTGCTGTAGTCTGATGCCTTCAAATTAATGGGTTGTTCGAGATTATCACGAGCTTGCGAAACCCATTCGAGTTCCTGCATCAGCTTAACCGGCATTTTGTCAATATGAAAAAAATTTGCCAGTTTCTTGTTATTAAGATAAACCTCCCAAAGCTTTTTTTCAGGATATCTTTCGTTCATGTATCGCACCTCATTCGAGCTGGTGATACCTTCATCCATAAAAGGGTATCCTCGTTCATCCGTTCCAAGTGCACTATAAAACCAGCAATGGCCTATTTCGTGAGCGATCACCTCATCCAAGGAATAGGCATCCTCTGCCCAGCCAATCACCGTAATACCGGGATACTCCATCCCGTCGCCAGCACTAAGGGCACTTTGAACAGCCGTAAAATTTTGATACGGATAATCACCATTCCATTTCGAAAAAGATGAGATTGCACTATTCACATAAGGTATGGCATCTTTCCAAAGGTTAGCCTGCTGATCGGTAAACATCACCCAAGTGCTTACTTCCCTGCCGGAGTCGGGAAGCTTCACTTTCCCTTTCAATACATGGAACCGCTTATCAGCGAACCATGCGAAATCGTGAATCTGATTTTCAGTATATCGCAAGGTTTTCATCTTTTCTGATGAAGGAGGAAATTCGGCTTCTTTTGCACTTAAGGTTATCATCCAGGTTGTGTCGGCAGCAAGCCGATCAAGCATTTCCGCTTCCAGATGGTTTTGCAGATTTCCGGTGGCACCCACTATATAATTAGCCGGAAGAGTAATGCTTACCTCAAAACTTCCAAATTCTGAATAGAATTCCCCCTGATCCTGATTGGACATGTGATGCCAGCCGGATTTATCATATACCGCCGGTTTAGGATACCATTGAGTAATTTGGTAAGATTCCCCGATATGGCCCAATCTTGAAGTCACTCCTTTGGGGATTTTAACATGAAAAGGGGTGGAAATTTGCAGAGTGTCACCAGGTATTAGATCTTCATTAAGCCATATCCGGCATATATCAGGCTGATCCGGCAATAAGTTCCATTTTACCTGTCGATTATCTACGCTAAAGTCCAATGAATCGATGTATCCTCTCAATTCGGGATCATTGAACAGCTTTTGTTTTCCATTTAAACTTAGTAATTGTTTGGCTAATTCGGTGTTATTATTGGAATAACCATTCGGCCACAGATGAAAATAGATGAATCTAAGGGTATCGGGAGAGTTGTTGATGTACTCAACTGTTTCGAATGCATTTAATTCATGAAGCTTATCATTGAGTGTAACCTTTATCCTGTAATTGACCTCTTGCTGAAAATACTCCTGTGAAAGAGCATCAGAAAAAGACCCGATAATAATGAACCCGAATATCAATAGTTGCGTGAATCTGCGAGAGTAGAAAAACCTCTTCAAATAATTTAAGTATGATCGTTTTTTTTGCATTTCTGTTGATAAAATATTCACCATAGAATAATGAGCCACTCAATTTTGGAACTGTTATCGGATCCGGCAGACTGTAAAAATAAATATGCAATACAAATCGTATTGCATATTTTAATGAGAGAAGCCATAGGGAATATTTATTTGCTAATTTCTTCAGCAATGATGACTATTCTCCCAAATTGATAAGAAAGTGATTAATTAGAGTAAAAGGATGAGCAAAATAATAATTAAAAGTGTGCTACCGCCAATATAAACGACAGAACCACTTTTTCGAACATTTTTCTTGATCTCTCTGCTTTCTTTTCTCAACTCACTCTTTTCGGTAACAGACATTCCTGATTTATCTGTACTTCTGATTTCTTCAACACGGTTTTTTAAACGACTAACCTCTTCTGTAGTTAGTTTATTATCCGTTTTGATTGGAATGGCAGGATTCTCCGAAACTGATTTCTGATCAGTATTAACTGCAAATGATGTTATTGAACCCAATGTGAAAATCATTAAGATTGCAACAAAAATTGTTTTTTTCATTTTACCTTTTTTTATTTATAATTATGTCGATAAAAGTAAAGGATATCGCATTTTAACTTGTTACATAATTCTGTAAAAAAGTTACATAAATAACACATTTTTTCGGTGGATTATCAAATCAAAGCAGAATTGGTTCGCATTTCTCTTTATGTTTTGAGAGGGTTTTGTTACTTTTGTCGTTGAAAACTACCTTTAATTAGATATAAAAAAGGGATGACTTCTGTAAAGAGGGCGCCGTCCCCATTTTTAAATTTTGGTTTCACGAATAAAATTACCTCCTATCTTTGTAAAAAATAAGCACAGAGATGATTGATTTAAATTCCAGCCTTGATGAGTTAAACAATTTCAATGATAATACCTTAATGTCTCAATTGGGGATCGAATATTTGGAAATAGCCGATGGATTTGTTAGAGCTAAAATGCCGGTTGATCACCGAACCATGCAACCCATGGGAATTTTACATGGCGGAGCCAGCCTTGCACTTGCCGAAACCATTGGCAGTATGGGTTCTGCGTTAATGGTTGATTTGTCGAAATTTGATGTGCGTGGAGCTTCAATCAGCGCGAACCATGTTGGCAGCATTCGCGAAGGCTTTGTTTATGGAAATGCCAAATTGGTTCACAAAGGGAAATACACCCATGTGTGGGATATCGTAATTACCGATGAGAATGAGCGCAGGATTTCAATCAGTCGCCTCACCAATATGATCATTAAAAAATAAAAATGGAAAATCGAATTGATTATTCATTTATTGAGAAATGCATCGAAAACCGTATTTGTTTTGCGGCATATACCTTGCCTGATTATAACGAATTTTCAATCATCCTTCAACGGTCGGCCCATCCGCTAAAGTTTAATGTTACCGACAATTATTCCAATTATAAAGGATTTATCCTTGCTCCTTTTGACACTACCATTGCCGACAAACTTTTGATTGTTGATGACTTTTTACTTACAGAAAACGAAGTAAATGTTGATGCCTGGGATTTTGTAAAAACCACCCTTCCCCATAAAAAATATTTGCACGAATTGCCCTTAGCTACTCCATATGTCACTTATCTGCAGCAATTTGATGATTTTATTTCCGATTTAACCAACAGAAGGGCTAAAAAAATTGTATTATCGAGGGTAATTACAAGCTATAAAAAAGAGTTTGTTTCGTTTTCTGAGCTTTTCAGGATTCTTAATAATAAATATCCGAACACCTTTAATTATCTATTTTACACCCCTTATAGCGGACTTTGGATGGGTGCCACCCCTGAGCAACTATTAAGGATAAACAGTGAAGAAGCAACAACAGTCGCTTTAGCTGGAACACAAGTCTTGAGAAATATCGAACTAAACAAATATGAATGGGGCGATAAAGAAAGAGAGGAGCAACAATTTGTTGTGGATCATGTCGAGAAAACGATCCGGAAATACACCCTGGATGAAAAGATAAAAAAATCTACGCAAACTATAAAAGCCGCCAAAGCTGTTCATCTCGAAACATCATTTACGTTTAATGCTCATCCTATTTCTGAACGATTGAATGAATTTCTGGATGACCTTCACCCGACACCGGCTGTTTGTGGGGTCCCTAAATCTTCAGCATTAAAACTAATTAATGAAACAGAACATCACGACCGGGAATTTTATTCCGGATTTTTAGGCCCATTAAACATTCATCTAAAAACAGATTTATTTGTAAATTTAAGATGTTTAAAAGCTGAAGGAAATAATCTCTCTTTATTTGTGGGCGGTGGAATCACACTAAGTTCAAAAGCTCAAAGCGAATGGGACGAGACAGCATTAAAAGCTCAAACTTTATTATCGCTCATTAACTAAAGATTTTATTTGAATGGAAAAGCAGAAAAGCGGGATCAGGCATTTAGTTGAAATTTGTTTTCTAAAAGGGATCGAAAACATTGTTATTTCTCCCGGCTCCAGAAATGCGCCCATCATCATTGCCTTTACCAATCATCCAAAAATAAATTGTTTAAGCATTGTTGATGAACGAAGTGCCGCTTTTTTTGCATTGGGCATGGCTCAGCAAAGCGGTAAAACCGTTGCCATCGCCTGCACTTCCGGATCGGCAGCCTTGAATTATGCACCTGCTATCGCCGAAGCTTACTATCAACATGTACCACTTTTGGTTCTTACGGCCGATCGACCACAAGAATGGATAGACCAGGCTGATAGCCAAACCATTCGTCAGAACGGCATTTATTCAAATTATATTAAGAAATCTTTCGAGCTTCCTCAAAGTATTCAAAATGATGATGATCTTTGGTTTGCCGATCGTTTGATTAATGAAGCAATAGACTTATGTCAATCTTCAACTCCCGGGCCGGTGCATATCAATCTTCCTTTTAAAGAACCTTTATACCAGGGCTATGATGAAGATATTGCGCCTCCTAAAATAATAAACACTGCAGAAGTTGCCTTTGTTCTCAGAAGCAATGAAATTAAAAAATTAGCTAATCATTGGAATACTTCTTCGAAAAAACTGATCATTAGCGGGATAATGAACCCTAATCCTGAACTGAACAATGTTTTAATAGAAATCGCAAAAGATCCATCGGTAGTATTATTGACCGAAAACACCTCTAACCTGCATCATTCTGCATTTAATTCCTGTATCGACAGAACACTGGCTGCTATCACAGAAGAAGAGCTGAAGGATTTCAAACCAGATTTATTGATCAGTTTTGGGAATCAGATCGTTTCAAAAAAGATTAAGGCGTTTTTCCGTCAAAACCAACCCGAAGAACATTGGCACATTGATACAGATGAGTTATTTTTAGATACTTATCAATGTCTTACCAAAAATATTCCGGTTAAACCTGCTTATTTTTTCCATAAGATGAGTGAGCACATCATTCCTTATAAAAGTAATTTTTCTATCATTTGGGATAACAAATCTAAACTGACCTCAAAAAAACATCAGGAATTTATTAAAAAATGCGAATATTCGGATTTAAAAGTATTCGATCTTCTGCTAAAGGCTATCCCGTCTAACTCAAACCTACAACTGGCAAATAGCACACCGGTTAGATATGCCCAACTGTTTGATGCCCGGAAAGATATTTTTTACAACAGTAATCGTGGTACTTCCGGAATTGATGGTTCGCTATCAACAGCGGTAGGTGCAGCATTTGAAACAAAAAACCCCACAACAATTATTTTGGGTGATCTATCGTTTTTTTATGACTCGAACGGATTATGGAATAATTATCTAAGTGATAATTTACGAATTATTCTGATCAACAACGGCGGAGGCGGCATTTTCCGTTTTCTGGATGGCCCAACCGAAACTAAAGATTTTGATACTTTTTTTGAAACCACTCATCAGTTGAATGCTGAAGGCATAGCAAAGACTTTTAATATTCAATATCAATCGGCATCAAACTTTGAAGAAGTAAAAGCAGGATTATCAAGCCTTTATCATCCTGAAAATAAAAAAGTAAGTGTTTTGGAAATTTTTACCCCTCGCGAATTGAATGCAATTATTTTAAAAGACTATTTTCAATTTTTAAAGAAGGGATAATTTCGCAAGATTGGATCCATGTCTTTTTTCCACTGAGATATTCGCATGCTCATTTCTTAAACTTTTCATTCATCATTTATAATTCATAATTCATAACTTTGTTTCGCATTTTTCATTTAACATAAAATCTTTGATCATGGCTACACGAGCATGGGAAACCATTAAAGAATACGAAGAAATTCTTTTTGATTTTTTTGAAGGAATTGCAAAAATAACGATAAACCGTCCTAGGTACCACAATGCCTTTACCCCTACCACCACCACCGAAATGAGTGATGCGTTAAGAATTTGTCGGGAAGACCAACATATAAATGTAGTTGTATTAACCGGTGCCGGAGATAAAGCATTTTGCAGCGGTGGCGATCAAAATGTTAAAGGTAAAGGCGGATATATCGGTAAAGATGGCATCCCCAGGTTGAATGTTTTAGATGTTCAGAAACAAATCCGCTCAATGCCAAAACCTGTAATTGCAATGGTAAATGGCTATGCGATTGGCGGGGGCCATGTTCTGCATATTGTTTGCGATTTGACCATTGCTTCTGATAATGCACGTTTTGGACAAACAGGCCCAAAGGTTGGGAGTTTTGATGCCGGTTTTGGATCATCCTATCTTGCCCGAATTGTCGGACAAAAGAAAGCACGTGAAATCTGGTTTTTATGCCAGCAATACGACGCACATGAAGCTGAGAAAATGGGAATGGTAAACAAAGTAGTGCCTTTGAAATCACTCGAAGATGAAACCGTGAACTGGGCAAAAATAATGATGCAACACAGTCCGATGGCATTGCGTATGATTAAACTAGGGCTAAATGCCGAATTGGACGGACAAGCCGGGCTTCAGGAATTTGCCGGAAATGCTACATTGCTGTATTATTTAACGGAAGAAGCTCAGGAAGGCAAGCATGCTTTTCTGGAAAAACGTGATCCGGATTTTCACAAATACCCTAAATATCCATAATTCAATTTTTGATGGAAAAGATTAAAAACTGGCTGAAAGCATTCAGATTACGCACCTTGCCATTGGCTTTATCTAGCATTATTTTGGGTGGGTTTTTAAGTGAAAATGACCATCAATTTAATTTGTTGGTTACAAGTTTGGCCGTAGTTACAACCATTTTACTACAAATACTTTCGAACTTGGCCAATGATTTTGGTGATTATAAAGCCGGAACCGATAACGAAAACCGAGTAGGGCCTACCCGATCCGTTCAGAGTGGCAACATTAGTGAGAAAAGCATGAAAAAGGCGATTTATTTTTTTATTGGACTTTCTTTAATATGTGGATCGGTCTTGATTTATCTAGGTGTACGCGATATGTCATTTTGGAACTTGTTTGTTTTCTTTATCATGGGTGTTTTAGCCATTGCAGCGGCAGTCAACTATACCATGGGAAACAACCCTTACGGCTACAAAGGTTATGGCGATTTTTTTGTTTTGATATTTTTTGGATTTGTAGGGGTTCTAGGAACCTACTATTTAAACACACACACTCTTAGTTCAGATTTGTTTTGGCCGGCACTTTCTTTGGGATTGCTAAGTATGGCCGTATTAAATTTAAATAATATGCGGGATATAGAAAACGACAGAAATTCGGGGAAACATACCCTTGTGGTAAAGTATGGAAGTGCTAAATCAAAAAAATATCATCTGTTTATTGTATTGCTGGCTCTTTTTTCAGCATTTATATACACTTATCAGGATTTCGAATCCTATTTCCAGTTTTTATTTCTCTTAACCGTTCCTTTATTTATAAAAGATCTGATCCTGATCAGTAAAAACAAAAATCCCAAAGATTTGGACCCATTCCTGAAAAAACAGGCTATCCATACCTTGTTATTTTCCATTACCTTTGGGTTAGGATTAATTCTTTAATAAATGCTCCTGGCAACCGTTACAAAACATATACTAATTTTCAAACAGGCAAGTGGAACCTCACGAGGGGTACTTCACCAAAAGCCTTCCTGGTTTTTTAAAATATTTGATGATAAAAATCCTCAAACTTTTGGGCTTGGAGAGTGCAGCATTATTCCTGGTTTAAGTCCGGATGACAGCAGTAATCTTGAGCCTTTCATCCAAAAAGTATCAAAAAATATCAATGCTTATATTGATGATAAGAATGCTTTGCTAAGGTTTCCCTCCGTTCAATTTGCCATTGAAACTGCATTGTTGGACCTGGGAAATAATGGACACAAATTATTATATCCGTCAACTTTTACTGAGGGAAAAGATTCAATAAAAATCAATGGTTTGATTTGGATGGGATCAAAAGAATTTATGCGAAAGCAGATTAGAGAGAAAATAGAGGAAGGCTATAAGTGCATTAAGCTTAAAATTGGATCTTTGAATTTTGAAGAAGAAATTTCGTTTTTAAAAGAAATCAGAATACAATTTAGGCCGGAAGTCATTGAATTAAGATTGGATGCTAACGGAGCTTTTCATCCCGCAAATGCTTTGGAAAAATTGAAACGACTCTCTGAATTTCAGATTCATTCGATTGAACAACCCATCAAAGTCGGTCAGATTGAAAAAATGGCAAATCTCTGCGTACAAACACCAATTCCCATTGCAATTGACGAAGAACTCATCGGTATAAATAAGCCAGCGACAAAACACAAGCTTTTAGCAGAAATAAAACCCCAATATATCATATTAAAACCAAGTCTGCTGGGTGGTTTTGATAAAAGTTCGGAATGGATAAAAATAGCAACCGAGAATCAAATTGGATGGTGGGTGACTTCTGCACTTGAATCAAACATCGGCTTAAATGCCATCGCCCAGTGGACTTACCAGCTTAACAATCCAATGCCGCAAGGCATTGGGACCGGTAAATTGTTCAGCAACAATATTCCTTCTCCATTACAAATTAAAGATGCAAAACTTTTTTACCTCCCCGAAAAAAATTGGAACCTAAATCAGATTATCCGATGAGCCACAAAAAATATGATAAACTGATCCTTGATGGTCAAATTTTTCGAGGAAATGATTTGAAAAAGCATTGTGCCTCAAAGCTGAAGCAATTGTACCTCAAAGATTGGGAAAAACATTTGTTCGGGTTTGTTTTAGAATGGCTCGACGAGGAGGAAGAAATTAAAGTTAAAACTTCTGGCTCAACAGGAATTCCCAAATCCATCCTGCTAAAAAAACAGCACATGATCAATAGTGCCATGGCTACAGCAGTGGCATTGAAACTTGATGCCGGGCAAACTGCTCTTTTAGCATTATCTACTAAATACATTGCAGGAAAGATGATGGTGGTGAGAGCAATGGTTATCGGGTTAAACTTGTTCACCGTTGAACCATCCGGAAATCCGCTTGAAAATCTTAAAAAAGACATTGATTTTACTGCGTTGGTCCCTCTTCAACTATCAAATATCCTGAGCTCAAAAAACTCATTAATTCATCTTGAAAAGATCAGGAAAGTAGTTATTGGTGGTGGGGCACTTGATGAAACCCTGGTTAAAAAAACAGCTAAATTCGCAAATGATTTTTATGCCAGTTATGGCATGACCGAAACCTGCACCCACATTGCCTTGCGAAAATTAAATGGCAAGGATCAAGATTTGTATTTCAAAACTTTGCCCGGAGTTAAAATTTCGACGGATTATCGCTCCTGTCTGGTAATTGATGCTCCTCATTTAAGCGACAATCTTTTAACAACAAATGATCTGACAACCCTTTACAGTGATTCTGAATTTTTAATTATAGGCAGATTTGATAACGTAATAAACTCAGGTGGAATTAAGATTTCACCCGAAGAAATTGAAGCCAAATTAAGAAAAATCATAAAAGAAAATTTCCTGATTACCTCAATCCCTGACCGAGATTTAGGTGAAAAATTAATTTTACTTATCGAAAGCGGCCAATCGAACCTGAATGCTTTATACGAACTTTGGGCACAAATTGAATCCGTTTTATCTCCTTTCGAAGTTCCTAAACAAATTGATTTTATTAAACCCTTCAGTCATACTGCCACAGGTAAAATTGATCGATTGGCAATGAAAAAAATCATTCGGGAGAAATTAATACATTAAGCTGTTTATTTGAGAAGTCGTATTTGAAAACGAATATTGGGACACTTCGACGATGCAAAATGCCCCAATATCCATTAATTTTCTTTTAAAGGTTTAGGTTATAATACAAGCTAACTTTAAAACCTCTGCCGGGCATGGCATAGTCATAAACAACCTGATAATTCCTATCCCAAATATTATTAATATGGATTGCGGCTGTTAAATTTTGTTTACCGAATGGGAATACATATTGCATGCTTAAATTGCCCACAAAGTAAGCTTCCAAATTTCCTGACCACGCTCCTGTAAAACGACTGTCAAAATAATTATGCGAGTACAAAACACTCCAGTTATCTTGTCGAACACCAATATTCAGCATAAATCTGTTTTTAGGAACATATAACATGTTACTTTCCATTTCGATCTCACCTGTTAGATCAATAAATTTTGAATCCGTCCATGTATATAATGCATCAATTGAAAAAGCAGTTTTGCCATATTTAATTTCAGATTGAGCAACTAGATCAAATCCAATGGTTTTTCCCTTGCTTTTATTTGCCACACTCCATGCCGAATAATCTTCATTAGGGATCCAAACAATCCAGTCATTAATATTATTTAAGAAAAAGTTTTGTTTGAACATCAGGCTAATATTTTCTTTTTTATATCCCTGTTCAAATCCGGCATCCACACTCCAGCCATCTTCAGGTTTCAAATCGGGGTTTCCCATCATGTTATACACCGGATCGTACCAGTATAAATCATTAAAGGTTGGATTTCTATATACCCGAGAAAAGTTCCCGTTAAAAGCAACACTTTGATTAAGATTAGCTCTAAGGCCCAATGAATAAACAATCGGGTTAAAGCCACGATCCACCAATTCTTGTCGCAACGAACCAACAACAGTAAAAATATTTGCAAGGTTCGAAATTTTATGAGATACGAATGCTGCAGCCCTTCTACGAGTAGTAAGAGATGCAAAATTGCCCGACTCCCCTTCTTCGTATGTAAAGTTCACGCCAGCAGTAATACTTTGATTTTGATTGATTAAATATTTAGCATCCAGTTCATTCACCCAAATTTTTGACTTATTGGTACTTTCCTGCATCCAGGCTGGATTGTTATAATACAATTCATTAGCTAAAAACACACTCTTCGCTTTAAAACTATACTGATTGGTTGTCTTCTCCCAATTCAAGGCAAGCTTCAGGTGTTCATCTTCCTGATGGGCCTCACTTGCTTCTGTTGCAGAAATTGTGGTTTGTACATCTTTATCATATTTCTGAAACCAAATAGTTGCTTTTAGGGTTGAATTATTGCCTGTTTTAAATTTTGTTTCATTTAAAATAGAATGTTGTTGTAGGCCTGCATTTGTTTGCTTAGAATTAGTTCCATCAGGTAATTTATATTCAAAATCATTATCTGCCTGAGCGAAAAAATATTTGAAA